>DPJH01000044.1 GCA_003543115.1 Candidatus Moraniibacteriota bacterium | reverse complement strand
GACGAGGCCGTAGGGGAAAATACAGCATACTAGAAACGCTTCTGTATAGCGTTTTTTAGTTTATTCTCGATTTTTAGATTAAAAGGGATTATATTTGCATTAGCTTAAAATTTGATAAGGCGCTCGATTGCTCTAATTGAGTTCAAAATAACAAATCACTAGGAGGCATTAACATCCTCTTTTTTGATTAGGGTTTTTATTTTTTTAACTTTTGTTTTATTTGAATGAAATAATGGAAGAAGAAATAAGCTTTTATTCCTGTAATATGTGTTATACTAAAAATATTGCTAAATGAAAAAGCGGTTATAAAAAATAAAGTGAAAAAATATGGAACACAATCACAATCATAATAAGATGAATCATCCTATGCATGATGTGGTTAAAACGGAACATGGAGAAGATGCGGGGCATGACCACAAAGATGGATTTAATAAGCACGCAGGGCATTCCATTGAAAATTTTAAAAGAAAATTCTATATTTCCCTGGTTTTAACTATACCGATTTTGCTTCTTTCTCCTTTCATTCAAAGCTTGCTTAATATTTCTATAAAATTTCCCGGTGATCAAGTGATTTTGTTTTTAATTTCGTCTTTCATTTTCTTTTTCGGAGGCAGTCCATTTCTTATGGGCGCTGTTAGCGAAATCAAGCATAAATCCCTTGGGATGATGAGCCTCATCAGCTTGGCTATTGTCGTGGCTTATGCATATAGCTCGGCAGTAGTTTTTGGACTTGAGGGAGAAGTTTTTTTCTGGGAGCTGGCAACATTGATTGATATTATGCTTTTAGGACACTGGTTGGAAATGAAATCCGTGATGGGAGCGTCAAGGGCTTTGGAAAAACTATCTGCTCTTATTCCAGACGTTGCCCATCTTAAGAAAGGGAATGAGATAGTTGATGTAAGTGTTAGCGGACTTAAGAAAGGAGACATTATTTTAGTTAAGCCTGGCGAGAAAGTTCCGACAGACGGCATAGTGGTGAAGGGCGAAAGTTTTGTAAATGAATCAATGCTAACTGGAGAAGCAAAGCCCGTTTCAAAGGAGATGGGATCAAAAGTGATCGGAGGATCTATCACGGAAGAAGGTTCGTTGGAAATCAGAGTTGAGGGCGTGGGAGATGAAACATATCTTTCCAAGGTAATAAAGCTGGTCAAAGACGCTCAAGCTTCTAAGTCCAAAACGCAATTGTTGGCCGACAGAGCCGCCTTTTGGCTGACGCTTATAGCAATTAGTATCGGCACAATAACTTTTGTCACTTGGCTTGCTCTGGGCAAGGATATTGCTTTTGCAATAGAGCGAGCCGCCACCGTTCTTATTATTGCTTGTCCTCACGCTTTAGGATTGGCAGTGCCGTTGGTGGTGGCAATTTCCACGACGCTATCCGCTCAAAGCGGACTCTTGATCAGAAATAGGACAGCTTTTGAAAACTCCAGAAAAATTACAACTATTATTTTTGATAAAACTGGAACGCTGACAAAGGGAACATTCAGCATAAAAAAGATTTATGCGTTAGATAATAGCTACGATGAAAATAAAATCCTGCAGATTGCCGAAGCTCTTGAGCGAAATTCCGAGCATCCGATTGCCAGAGCGATAACTTTAGAAGCTGAAGCTAAAAAGGTTGATAAAGTGGAGATATCCGGGTTTAGGGCGATAAAAGGCAAGGGCGTTGAGGCAACCTTAGAAAATAGAAAATTTATCATAGCCAGTCCTGGATATTTGCAGGAGCTAGGATTGAATATTCCAAATCAAATAAGCCAAGCAGAAGGAACAATGATTTTTATCCTTGCTGATGATGGAAAGCTAAATCTGATCGGGGCTTTAAATCTTTCCGATACTATACGAGAGGAGTCATATGAAGCAATTAAGCTGCTTCGAAATGTTGGGATAAAGCTGTGGATGCTTACAGGGGACAATGAAAGTTCAGCTAAAAGCGTGGCGGAAGAATTAAAACTGGATGGATATTTTGCTGGCGTACTTCCGCATCAAAAACAAGAAAAAGTGAAGGAACTTCAAGCTAACGGGGAATTTGTGGCAATGGTCGGAGATGGAATAAATGATGCTCCCGCTCTCGCTCAAGCCAATGTCGGAATTGCTGTCGGCAGCGGGACGGATATTGCTGCTGAAACAGCGGATATAATTTTAGTAAACAGCAATCCGAAAGATATTGCCTCGCTGGTTCTTTTTGGCAAAGCTACTTACAAAAAGATGGTGCAAAATTTAGCTTGGGCGACAGGATATAATGTGGTTGCGATTCCTCTAGCGGCAGGAGTGCTGGCAAGTTTTGGAATATTGTTATCTCCAGCATTAGGAGCGATATTTATGTCATTTTCCACAGTGATTGTGGCGATAAACGCTAAAACATTGAAAGTTAGAAAATAAAAAATAAAAAAAGCGCTTGTAAGAAGCGTTTTTTTTGTTTGTGTGTCGAAAGAGTGAAAACACTGATTCTAAACAGGATATGTATCATATGAGAAATAAAGGGAAGTTAAAATCTGTATTATTAACACATGGAAAAATTATATTTAAAAAAGATCCTTTTCATTTTAGGAGCGAAATTTCTCTTAAAGACGCTGCAAGACAAGAAATGAGGCAGGAATCAAAAAATAATATGGATATAACTAAAAATGATATGGATATAACGAGCAGCGCTTTTGAAAATAATGCGCTAATCCCAAAAAAATATACTTGTGATGGAGAGAATATAAATCCTCCTTTGAAATTTTCGCATGTGTCATCCGTGGCTCTTTCTTTAGTGTTGATAATGCATGACCCCGATGCTCCTAAAAGCGGAGGTTGGACGCATTGGACAATTTTCAATATTGATCCTGCTTTGACCTCAATTGATGAAAATAGCATTCCAACAAGCGCAGTGCAGGGGATGACTGACTTCGGCAAGCCTGGCTATGGCGGACCCTGTCCTCCAAGCGTCACTCACCATTACGAGTTCAAGCTATATGCATTAGATGACAAATTGTCTTTGGACAGACAGGCAACTAAAGAAGATTTAGAAGCAGCCATGTATGGGCATATAGTGGAAGAAGCGGTGCTTACAGGGCTGTATAAGCGTGAATGAAAATATTGCTGAAGACATTAGGAAGGGCGGTGAAGGGAAATTGTAATTTTGCATAATTCTATGAAGTATAGAAATTTTATAAAATTAAGCATAGCGATTTTTTTGATTGCTGCCATAGCAATGTTTGCTTCTCCGAAAGAATGGCGCTATTTTTTATATCATCCCATATATTTGGGAATAGTATTTTTGGTTTCCGCCTTTCTTATTTATTTTCCTCAAATTGTATTTAGATTTACTGTCCAGGAAAAAAAAGAAATGATAAGAAAAACCCAAGCAACTTTAGCTTCAGCATTTCTTTTGAATGCGCTGGGAGAGTTCGGTTTTTATAAATTATATCTTATCGGATTTGAATACGATAAGCTTATCCATTTGGTGAATTCCATGCTTTTTTCATTTCTGCTGGGAAAAATATTGGTTATTTGGAAAAATTTTTCTTTTCGTCAGACTGTTTGGCGCACAGTCCTGGCTATTTTTATAGGAGGTGTGGGTTGGGAATTGTGGGAAATATTTTCAGATTTTGTTTTTCATACTTTGGAATGGGGAGTATACGGAGAGCATAATTTTGTAGACACGATTGGCGACCTGATATGGAATTGTGCGGGCATATTGATGGGTGTTGTTTTATTGAAGCTTACGATGAAAGAAGCTCTCTTTAAAAAAAGCCGCACGGCTTTTTGACAAAACAAAAAACACATCGGCTTTAATTGATAAATTGCAGCCGATGTGTCTTTGCGTCAATATGCAGCTTTGAATTTTTATTTATTCTCGATAATCTTGATGTCTCCATCTGGAGATTCTTCCATTTTATAGCCAGCTTCAAGGATGGCATCTTTCAATTTTTTCATATCTTCGGGAGAAAGTTCATGGCAGTGTCCATGATCATGTCCACAGCCGCATTCATCTTGCATATCTTCTTCACTATGGCAGTGTCCGCCGCCGCAGCAAGCGTGTTCTTCTGAATTTTCTTCTTCTTGAATGTGGCTGCATCCGCAAGGTCCATGTTGTGTCATATTTTTTTAACCTGCATCATTATGCTTTGCATCGCGGGCAGGCTTGATTATAAAATTATTGTTCTTGGTGTCTTCAATAATATATCCCAATCTTTCAATTTCGTCACGCAATTTGTCGGAAGTCTGGAAATCTTTGTTTTTTCTGGCATTTTCTCTCTTCTTCACTAAGTCCAAAATTTCTTGAGGAATTTCTACTTGACCATGGAGTTCCAGTCCAAAAACAGAGTTTATTCTTTTCCAAAAAGCTAAAATTTTCTTGGCATCTTGTCCTTTTAAGGAAGATTTCATGAGAAGAATATTGGCTTCGGTCATGAGTTCATAGAAAACGCTCAAGGCTAGCGGGGTGTTGATGTCATCATCCATGGCATCTTCAAATCTTTTTTGATAGGAATCAATATCGAAACCGGACTCAGTGTCTTGGGATGTGGAGAGAGCCTCCATGTTTAAAATAAAATCATTTATTCTTTGTAAATTGGATTTGGCTTGATCCATGGCCTTCCAGGTAAAATTAAGTTGAGTTTGTCTAAGGGAGGACAAAAGAAGAAGGCGGAGAGCCATTGGAGAATATCCTTTATCCTCAATATCCTTGAGACGATAGAAATTATTTTTCGATTTGCTCATTTTCACTCCATCAACCTTGAGGTGTCTGGTATGTATCCAATAGTTGACATATTTTTTTCCGGTAGCGCACTGCGTTTGGGCAATTTCCGCTTCATGGTGTGGAAAAATATTATCTTCTCCTCCGGTATGAACGTCAATCGTATCTCCCAAATATTCGGTGCTCATTGCAGAACATTCAATGTGCCATCCGGGATAGCCGATGGACCACGGAGATTCCCATTTAAGCAAGTGTTCTTTGGGAGCCTTGAGCCATAGGGCAAAATCCCATGGATTTCTTTTGTCTGGATGTTCTTCCAGCCTGGCTCCCACTTCCAGATTTTCCAAAGTGTTGCCTGACAGTTTTCCATATTCCGGGAATTTTGTAACATCAAAAAAAACATTGCCATTTTTCTCGTAGGCGTAACTTTTTTCAATAAGAGTTCCGATGATGCGTATCATTTGGGGAATATGAGCAGTAGCATGGGGAAAATATTGAGCAGGCAGAATGTTCATTTTTTTCTCTACTTCCCGAAAATCATCTTCATAGAACTTGGCTATTTCTGCAGGAGTCTTTTTCTCTTGGACAGCTTTTTTTTCTATTTTGTCTTCGCCGCTGTCTCCTTGGGCAATATCATCATCGGTCAAATGTCCGACATCGGTTATGTTTTTTATGAGGCGAACTTCATAGCCTTGATATTCAAAGTATCTGCGGAGAATGTCCGGCGTCATGTAGGACCGGATATTTCCTAAATGGACATAATCATATACAGTCGGACCACACACATACATTCCCACTTTTCCTGGATTAATGGGCTTGAATTCCTCTTTCTTTTTGGTGAGGCTATTGTGGAGGTATAGCATAAAATTTGATTATTGATTTTTAAATATTTTGCAACTACATGTCCATTTCACAGCCATTTTCTATTTTTGAAAATCACTATTGTAAAGACGGCAATGAAGAACATGATGCTGCTATGGATCCAAAAGGCATGCGGATTTTTTCCGAAAGGAATGTCAGCTGTCATGGCTAGCATGTTGGAATAGACGCTCATCGGCAGGAGGATGGCAGAAAAAATGGTCAAAACTTTCATGGTCATATCCAGCTTGTTGGAAAGCAGGGAGTTATTGGTTTCTTCAAGAGATTCGATAGTTTCTTTGGCGCTTTCCAGCGAATTCCAAACACGAACATTGGTTCCGATCAAGTCCTGAAAGTAGGGACGCATTTCTTTGGTGATGAATTTGTAATCTCCTTGTATGAGCGATTCCAATACTGATCTTTGAGGCTTTAGGGTTCTTCTAAAATTCAAAATATCGCGCTTTACTATAGAAAGTTCTATGACCATTTCTTTTTCATTGCCAGCGAAAATTTCCGTTTCGATATGATCAAGTTTTCTAGAAATATGGTCGAGCTTAGGAAAGCATGATTCTATTATTACTTCAAGAACGATGCGAAGAAGGGTGGCTGGAGAATCAGACATGAACTCATCCTGTTTTTTTTTGTCGGCTGCAATTTCTTTGAAGAATTCAGTCAGTTGCCAAATATCTTCATCGTGAGCAGTGATGAGCGCTTTTTCCGTAACTACGATATCCAGCTCTCCAGGATAGGTCTTTTTGAGCTTTACATCGAAAAGGGGAACATGGATAGTAAGGAAAAGGGCACTGTCATATTCAACCGCTTTTGGCCGCAAAGTGGGAGTAGAGAATTCTTCTATTATTAAAGGATGCAGATCAAAATCTTTCTGGACTTTAAGAATGTCATCCGCATTGGGCTCTCGGATATCAATCCAGGTGAAATGTTCTGATTTTATTTGATGCATAATGTATTAATAAATTTTTATATACAAAGGCTATTATTTTTCAATTATATCAGAAAAATTTAATTGACAAAAGGCTGAAATGCTATAAAATGGGTATTATGAAAAAGGTTGCCTTATTGCTCATTCGCATCTATCAAAAGACACTTTCTTTTGATCATGGAATACTTAGCAGATATCCGCATAATATGGGATGTCGATTTTATCCGAGTTGCAGCGAATATACTTATCAGGCAATTGACAAATTCGGAATTTTGAAAGGAATCTGGATGGGTTCAAAGAGAATTTCCCGATGTCATCCTTGGAACGACGGGGGATATGATCCGGTGCCGAAAAAAGTGAAGAAAAAATGATTTTAGATATAGAAGAGTTCTTTTTTAATTGTTTTGCCGTAAGTAAGAGTAAGCCGTGTTTAGTCGAAGTCCAATTTTACCCAATTTTGGAGGATGAAGGATGGCTGGTAAGAAAATCGTTGGAAAACCTTCCGGATGCAAAGCCTGTAGTGAGAAAGATTGCGATGAAATCAGAGATGACTCTCAGAGAAATCATCAATGTATTTCATGTGCATGCAAGTGGAGAAAAGGTGAAAAAATAAATACTGGGCAGCGATGTTTAAGTATAAAAGGATTGATCAGTCATCGACAGCCCGAATCCCGGGCTTAATTCGACTATTCAGATTTGACGGAGGAAAAATGGCAAACACGAAAGACAAAGGAAATGACGGGAAAAGAAGAAAGCCGTGTCGCAGTGGAAAAAAACTGTCCAGACAGATGGATGGAAACGATAGAGTCCCTCCAGTAAATACCTCTTGCGAGCCGCAATTAGCAAGCGGATTTAGGGGTAATTCCATCTTTTGCTTTTTTGGGCATGAATTGGTGAGAAGCGGTCTTTCTGCAACCCTTGAAAATTGTGTCGGGAATCTGTATCCTGGCCAAGGCGATGTTTGTCTGGTGTGCGGCGTTTGCAGTCGTTTTATCAGTACATATTTAAAGGGTGAGAATTTGGAGGCTAGCATGCCAATTCTCTATCCGCAAAAACCTGTTGAATATCGTGCGGAGGTGCATCAATAATGCCTTTTCTGTATGATTAATGGAGGAGGAAGTATGAATGATAAGGCGCAAGAAAAGAAGTTCTCGCGGATCTTGCGGATTGTTCCGATGGCTCTTTGCATACAACAAAGAGTTGCTCATTTCAACTTGCCTGGAACGCAGTGTTATTTTTGCCCCAAGGAGGCTAAATATTATGAAATGGACGCAAATCATCCTTTCTGCCCTCTTTGTGGGGAAAAAAATGATTCCCAAGGGATAATGGAAAATTAATTCTCGAAATCACTAACGGGAGATACGCCAAAATTGGCGTATCTCCCGTTTTTTATTTTTTTCCTAATAAAATAGGTCAAAAAAATAAATTAGCACTCGGACTTGACGAGTGCTAAAAGAGGATATATAATGTAAATATAAAAAAATATTTTAGTCGATTTAAATATTACAGACTGATAAAATGAACAAAAGACAAGAAGAAATTTTAGCTGCTGTTATTGAGGAGTATACCAACTCGGCTGTTCCTGTCGGATCGAAAGTTCTAGTGGAAAAATATAAATTTGATATCAGCCCGGCTACCATTAGAAATGATATGGCCAAATTGGAGGAAGAAGGCTATCTTCATCAGCCTCACATCAGCGCCGGACGTATCCCGACTGACAAAGGCTATCGGTTTTTCGTAGAGGAGATTATGGGCGATCAGGAGTTGTCCTTGTCTGACCAAAAAAAATTACAAACCGAACTTTTGAAATTGAAAGCGCAGCATCAAAGACTTTCCCGCACTACTGCCAAATTGCTTTCTGGAATGAGCGGAAATCTGGCTATCAGTTCCATGGAAAAGGATTTTTCAGAGTTTGGCATCCGGGAACTTTTGGAAAAGCCGGAATTTAGGGAAGTGGATGAATTTTGCAAAGTGGTGGAAGCCCTGGACTTTATCGATGAGAATGTGGATATGATTTTATCTAAGGTGAAAAACAATGAAACCAAGATTTTTATCGGAAAAGACAATCCGATCAAGGGAATTTCCAATTGTTCCATGGTGGTTTCTCCCTATAAGACAAAATCAGGCGAGCAAGGCGTATTAGCTATCATCGGACCCAAGAGGATGAAATATGCAGAGAATAAGTCGCTTTTGGATTATGTCAGGAAACTTTTAAGCGCTTCAAATGTAATAGTATTGTTGATTTATAGTTTATGATAACCAGTTCTAATCAAAACAATGATTTGGAAAATTTTAAAAAGTCTAAAAAGCAAAAAGCTTATAAAACTTGCAAATATTGTGATGCTTTTTAAGCTGGTAAAAGAAATTATAAAAGTTATAAAGTCATTAAGGAAAAAAAATGGAAAATAAAAAAGAGATAAAGGAAGTTGAAAAAGGCTGGCCAGTTCAGTTTACAATAAAGGCGGTTCTTGTGAATGAAGAAGGGAAAGTTCTGGTTCTGAAAAGAGCGGATGAAGGAGTGTGGAATGCTGGAAAATATGACCTTCCGGGAGGATGGCTGGATGAGGGCGAGAGCATCGAAGACACATTGAAGCGAGAATTTCAAGAAGAGTTAGGGCTTGAGGGAGCGACTATCGGACCAGTGATCAAAATGAGTGAATTTCGAAATGAAAAGAATGAATGTGATCGAGTGAAAGGTTTGAGGATGATTGCCTATTATCATAGAGGAGAAATCCAACTCAATCCTCGCGAGCATAGCGGATATGAATGGCTGAGTTTGGATGAGGCTATTGAAAAATTGAGCACCGGAGACAGTTTCGAGGAAGAAAAGAAAGAAACATTGAAAGCTGCGAAAAAATATCTGGACATGGCGGGAGCGCTCGACGGATGGAAAAGATGCCAAGCAGACTTTGAAAACTATAAGAAAAGACAAGTCGAGTCCCAAAAAGATTTGCTGTGCTATAGCACTCAGAATATCGTCTTGCAGATATTGCCCGTGATTGATAATTTCCAATCATCCACTGCGCACATTCCTGAAGATCAGAAAGACAATCCTTGGGTGACTGGAATTATGTATATCCAGAAGCAATTGGAGCAGGTTTTGTCCGATAATGGAGTCATGGAATGCGAGGTAAGAATAGGGGATAATTTTGATCCGGCCAAGCATGAAGCGGTGGAAGACAAGGAATGTGCTTGCGAAAAAGGAGAGGAAAAAGAATTTAAGAATAAAATAAAGCAGGTCGTGGTGCGCGGGTACATGATAGGCGATAAGGTTATCCGGCCGGCAAGAGTGATAGTAGAATAGTTTTTTAAAGCAAGTTGATTTTTTAGATATATTTTTTTAACTAGAAAGGCGGTGAAAAAATATGCGAAGAGGATTAATACATTGGTCTCCTAATTTTCCCTTCAGGGATTTTGAAAAAATCTTTGAAGAGGGTCCTTGGGATGGAGGGGATTTTACCCCGGCAATGGATGTTTATCAGGAAGATGACAATGTGATTGTTGAAACTCCGCTTCCAGGAGTGGATCCGGAAAAAGTGGACATCACTATTGAAAACGATGTGCTGACCATTTCAGGGCAGACAGAAGACCAGAAAGAAATTAAGAGGGAAGACTACTATCGGCGAGAAGTGCGAAAAGGAAGCTTCTCCCGTTCAGTCATCCTGCCTATGAGCGTCAAGGCTGATCAGGCCGAAGCTCATAGCGAAAAGGGAATACTCAAAGTGGTTATTCCGAAAGCTGATGAAGTGAAGCCTAAGAAAATTGCGGTAAAAATCAAATGATGTATTCTTATGTTGCCTGAAGCCTTTCGGGCAACAAATAGAGTATAGGAAAGTTCGTTGAAATAAAAAGAGCCCAACCGAGAGATGTTTTTCTCGATTGGGATCATGGGCTGGCGTGGCAATCTAGCAGTTGACGCAGATGCCGTACTCGTAATTTGAGGTGAAGGATATGATTTCCTTGAGATCATATCCGCAGCATGAGAATGCCAAGCACGCTTGTTCCTTGGTTATGCGAAGAACCCGTGCTATAAACGTAATGATCTCGGTTTCAGCATATCGATACAGGAGAGATTTAATTTTTTGGAAATCCCTTCCGTAATAGCTGACCGCCAAGGCGACTTTCTCGAACGGCTGATGAAGCTTTTTGGCAATAAGTTTGATGTAATCTGCGGTTGGAATTCTTTTTCTTTCCATAGCTGCCTCCTGTACGATTGGGGGGTGGGTAAGAACATATGCTACTTAAAAATTAACATGAAAAATTCAGCTTGTCTATCAATCAGTTAAGGTTTGAAGAAATTTAGCCAAGTCGTCGACCAGAGCTATGGGAGCCGTGATAGTTCTTTGAACCATCGGTTCTTCAACTAAACATTTTTGTAATGC
The DNA here is from genome assembly GCA_003543115.1 of Candidatus Moraniibacteriota bacterium. GTDB lineage: Bacteria > Patescibacteriota > Minisyncoccia > Moranbacterales > UBA2206 > UBA8518. The sequence goes on along the minus strand of DPJH01000044.1, from coordinate 12,984 downwards.
TCTGTTATGAGCATAATGGATAAATTCATCAAGAGAAGTTTTATCTATCGGATTTTTAGCTCCTCTCATAGCCTCTATGGCTCCCAGCAGAGTTCTAATAATGACAACTGCATCTTTGTCTCTTATTCTCTTTGTTCGTTTTTTTCCTGGCATATGATCTCCTATGATTAGGCAGAATATATATTGGTAAAGAAATAACATATAAAAATAGCAGAAAATATCAATTTTGTCAAGTATTTTGTTTTCAGTTTCTAAAGACGTTTGGAAATTGAAATAAAAAATATTTAATCAGTTTAAAATTAATCTAATCCCTGTCTAAATGACGCAAGTAGCGCAGTTTAGAAGGAATAAAAAATATGGGAAAAGTTTTAGGAATCGATCTGGGAACTACCAATTCTGCCATGGCGATCGTGGAAGGCGGCAGTCCGGTCATCATTGAGAACAAGGAAGGAGCAAGAACCACTCCTTCAATGGTAGCCATGTCAAAAACCAATGAAAGATTGGTCGGACTTTTGGCAAAAAGACAAGCAGTGACTAATCCGGAAAACACTTTGTTTTCTATCAAGCGTCTTATCGGGCTTCATTATAATGATCCGGAGGTGGAGCGGGATATGAAAACTATGCCATACAAAATCGTGAAATCCGGAGAGGGCGTGAAGATTTTGATGGGCGGCAAGGAATATACTCCGCAAGAAATTTCCGCTATGGTTTTGGGAAAATTGAAAGCGGACGCCGAAGAAAAATTGGGACAAAAGATCGATGAAGCGGTCATCACTGTGCCGGCGTATTTTGACGACTCCCAAAGAAAAGCTACTAAGGAAGCGGGAGAAATCGCGGGACTGAAAGTTCTTCGCATCATCAACGAACCGACAGCTGCCGCTTTAGCCTATGGATTCAACAAAAAGAAGGATGAAAAAATCGCAGTTTATGACCTTGGAGGAGGAACTTTTGACATCTCTATCCTAGAAGTTTCTGAAGACACTGTGGAAGTTAAATCCACCAATGGTGACACTCACCTTGGAGGAGATGACTTTGACCAGGTTCTCATTCATTGGGTCATTGATGAGTTCAAAAAACAAGAAGGAGTGGATTTGAGCAAAGATCCATTGGCATTACAAAGAATCAAAGAATCAGCCGAGAAAGCTAAGATTGAACTTTCTACTTCCATGGAAACAGAAATCAACCAGCCTTTCATCACGGCTGACGCAACCGGACCGAAACATTTGGTGATGAAAATCACTAGGGCCAAATTGGAAGAATTGGTGGGCGACTTGGTGCAAAAAACTTTAGAACCGACCAAGAAAGCCTTGGCTGATGCCAAGCTGTCAGTGTCAGACATCAATGAAGTGGTGCTTGTCGGAGGAATGACCAGAATGCCATTGGTTCTTCAAACTGTTGAAAAATTCTTCGGCAAAAAACCGAACATTTCAGTGAACCCGGACGAAGTGGTGGCGATGGGAGCAGCTATCCAAGGAGGAGTGCTTCAAGGAGATGTGAAGGATGTGCTTTTATTGGACGTCACACCGCTCACTTTGGGAATTGAGACTATGGGAGGAATCAGGACTCCGCTCATTGACAGAAACACCACTATCCCGGCTGCGAAATCCCAAACTTTTTCTACTGCCGCTGACAATCAGCCATCAGTTGAAATCCATGTCTTGCAAGGAGAGCGTGAAATGGCTTCTGACAACAAGACTCTTGGAAGATTCATTTTAGACGGCATTCCACCATCACCTCGAGGCATCCCGCAGATCGAAGTGACTTTCGACATCGATGCTAACGGAATCTTGAGCGTCAAAGCGAAAGACAAGGCGACTAATAAGGAGCAATCTATCCGCATCGAAGCTTCAACAGGTCTTTCCAAGGAAGAAATCGAAAAAATGAAAAAAGACGCGGAAGCGCATGCTGATGAAGACAAGAAAAAGAAAGAGAATGTAGAGACTAAGAACATGGCCGACACTTTGGTTTTCACCACTGAAAAAGCCCTTCGAGATGTGGGCGACAAAGTTTCCGCCGACAAGAAAAAACCGGTCGAGGAAAAAATCGAAGCTCTCAAGAAAGTGAAGGACGGGGAAGACTACGAAGCGATCAAGAAAGCCACCCAGGAACTTTCCGCCGAAGCGCAAAAGATCGGCGAAGAGCTCTACAAAGCAGCCCAACCGGAACAGCCAGCTCCAGGAGCTCAAGGACAACCAGGAGGCGAAGCTCCAAAGGAAGAAGGGCAAGGCTCGGCTTCAGACGGCCCGAAGGATGCTGAGACAGAGAAGCCGGAAGATAAAAAAGAATAACTTTTAATAAACAGCGAGGGGATTTTCTCCTCGCTGTTGTAATAATTATGGAAAATATTAAAAATAAGTGGAGTTGGAATATTTTGACAATTGGATTTTTATTTGCTTTTATATGGTATCTTTTTAAATTTAATTTTTCGCTTATTAATTCGGTGGCATTCTCTTCATTTTCTACGCTCCTTGTTGGTGGAATAGCTATTTATTTATATTTAATCCAAAAAAAAGATACAAAAATTCAAGCTGCAAGGGTTTTACTTTTAGAAATAAGAACAGCTGAAGAGCGAATTAGCCAGATTAAAGAAGAAGTTCAAGATGGACTATTGCATGATTTACCTTCTGTTTTTCCAACTAAAAGTTGGAAAATTTATTCTAATTTGTTTGTAAGTGACTTTGACCAAGATGAGCTTAGATCAATAAGCTTGTTTTATGATTACTGCGAATTAATTGAAGATTTTGCAAAAAGAAATAATGATTTTTTCTGGGTAACAACAGAGGAAAGAGCTAGAATAATACAACAAAAATTAGCAGATCTTGTGATACACTCACAAACAACAGAAGAAAGTATTGATCTTGATTTAGCAAAACAAAAAATTCTTGATGCTTTTGCAAATGATTCATATTTATATTCTCCTCAAAAAACTATTAATGAAATAAAAAAATATTCAGAGAAAATTAATGCAATTACTACAACAAGTGTGGGAATTAAGTTAAAGAAAATCGCAAATATGTATTAAATTATTTTTCTAATAAAAATGACGATTTTTCATCAAGAAAATGCTGGATTGAAATTTTTTGTGGTAAAAATGAGGATTTTTTGCGCCAAAATGACTTGAAAAGGTGGACGAAGGAATCGCAAGAGGCGAAAACTGTTCGCAATTTAGCCTATGCTGGCGATAGGTCCTAAAGACATATCTTGAAAATTCTGAAAATGCTGCTAATACTTTGATTTGTTTGATTCATCAAGCCAATTATTTGCTTGATCAGCAACTTAAAAAACTCAGTCAAGATTTTTTGCATAACGGTGGGTTTACAGAGCGATTGTATAATAAAAGGCAGGACTACAAGAAATAATTTGTTAGTAATAATATGAGTAATAAAAAACGACCATTCGTCTTTCTTTGTACCGGCATGTCGCTGGATGGGAAGATTAGCAATTATAAAAAAGAAAATTCTCCAATATCATCTGATGATGATCGGGAGATGCTTTATGATGCTCGGGTGAGAGCGGATGCAGTGGCGATCGGCGGGAATACTCTGAGATTTGATGCTTCGGGACTGACTGTGAAAAGCGAGAAGAGAAGAAAGGAAAGAACGGACCAGGGAAAAGGCCCCGAGCCGCATAAAGTGGTTTTTATAAGTGACGCAAATGATGTGAAGCTAGGAGGAAACTTTTTCAATAAAGGAGAAGGGAAAATTTTTGTTTTCACTACCGCCAGGACGGAAAAAGAAAAAATTAAAGAACTGGAAAAGAAAGCATTCGTGCATGTCGGGAGAGGAAAGAAAGTGAATTTGGAAAAAGCTTTAGAAATTTTGCATGGAAAAGGTGTTGAAACATTGATGCTGGAAGGCGGGGGAGAAATTATCTATTCTTTTTTGGAAAAAAACTTGGTGGATGAAATCAATCTCAAAATCGGCAATCTGATTTTGGGCGGACGCGAAACTGCCACTCTTGTGGGTGGAAAAGGCTTTGATATTCCTCATGCCAAGAAAATTGAATTTCTGAGAGTGGAAACATTTCCCAATCACATCATAATAAAAGCTAAAATAATTTAGATTTATAGGATCAAACATTTGAAAACAAAAAAAACGACTCCTCGCTGAGAAGTCGCTGTTGATTTTTTGATCCAGGCGTCGAGCATTATTTGGAATGCTAGGCTAGTTGATCAATTCTTGTCTGGCTTCTCGGATCGAATCGAAAGTTTCCCATCCTTGACCGCTCAAATTGCAGACGCCGCCTTTGACCTCAATGCCGTTTTCCGAGATGATCCTGGTCATTTCCATAATGTACCGACTGACCAATAGGCCGTGTTCTCCGGCAAGTAATTGGCGGGAAAGATAGCCACTGGTTATTGCTGCGGAAAGACAGGTAAATTTTTCCACTATCCATTCCAGAGGCCAGAACCTTATTTCAGACGGCATCACATCTTCCATGAGCCACAGCAGATATCCGATGCCTCGGTCTTGCGGGTCGCGGTAGGTGCCACTTTGCCATGTTTCCTCGAATGACGCCATCTTGATATGATGCTCCCAAGCGATAAAAAGAGCTGCTACTCCCATTTTCTGTTTTTTCGGCATATCCTTTCTCCTTCGATGTGGTGGTTTGTCATGCAGAATTTGTCTTCATCAGTAACCAACCATTATACTCCAAAACGACAATAAAGTCAATAGTTGCAAGTAGCACGCTCTTTTGTGATAGAATAGAGACATGCTGAGCGGGTATTATAATTGAAAAACTTTTTAAAAAATTTATGGAAAAGCAACCAAGTAGTAAAAGATGGAAAAGAATCTCTTCCGCAATGGCGCTGGATGAGAAGTGGTTTCGGGTGCGAAAGGATGTGGTGGAGTTGCCAAACGGAAAAATCATGGATGATTATTTTCTCTGGCTCTCGGGAGACGTGGCAATGATTGTTCCGGTCACTGCTGATGGGAAGATGATTTTGGTGAGGCAATATAAATATGGTGCGGACGAGGTACTGGTGGAGTTTCCTGCAGGTTTTATAGATAAGGATGAAAATCCTGAACATACGGTTCTTCGTGAACTTGAAGAAGAAACTGGATATTCGGCAAAGGAATTGGAACTTTTGGGTGAATTCGACGCCTCACCTACAAAATCAAATGGGAAGACTTTTATATATTTGGCCAGGAATGTAATAAATGATAAAGATATGAATCTGGATATCTCTGAGGATATAGAGGTCTTGGTTAAATCAAAAGAGGAGGTTATGAAGATGGTGGAAAGAGGGGAGATTAGGGTGAGCGATTCCGTGGCAGCTTTCTTTTTGGCAATGAAAAAGATAGGAAAAGTAAATATACGATAGGCATTAATAAAAAAAATCTTATGGAAAAAACAATCAATATTTTTGGAGACAGCATTACCTGGGGCGCTTTTGACGAAAAAGGCGGCTGGGCGGATCGGTTGAAAAATCATTTTATGAATAAAGATAAGGGCTATTATGATTTCTATAATTTGGGAGTGTCCTGAGATAATTCAGACGATTTATTGAAAAGATTTTCACTTGAAAATGAGATGCGCGGTCCTGATGCAATCATCATCGCAATCGGCACCAATGATGCCAGTTATTTAAAATCGAAAGATGGCAATTATGTTTCTTCGCATGATTTTGAGGCGAACCTGGAAAAAATTATAGAGAAGGGTAAAAAATATACAGATGAAATTATATTTATTGGCCTGACCAAGGCGAATGAAGCTATGGTTGCGCCAACTCCTTGGGTTCCTGATTTTCATTATCGAAATGCTGATATGAAAATTTATGACAATAAAATAAAAGAAGTTTGCAAGAAGAATAATTTGAAGTTTATTGAAATGATGAATTTATTAAAAGATGAGGATCTGGAAGATGGGTTACATCCAAATTCAGCGGGGCATGAAAAAATGTTTTTGCGTATTAAGAATTTTTTAGAGGAAAATACGATTATCTAGATAATTGTGTGAGGTAGATTATATGTCAATAGTTTCAAAAATTGTGCAGCAAATTTGACAAAATTATTGGAATATCATAGTCTGAAATTTCCATTGAGGGGCAGTTGTTTCTTTTTCAACTTAAAAAAGGAGGAAAAGCCGTGAGACAAATCAAGGATATCAACCACCTTATGGGACTCATCGGAGAGGGCTGCGCGCGTAGCGTGATCGGACCTGTCGTTGCAAGGTACTGACTGGAAGACGGAAGAGTTTTGGTCGCCTCGTATTACGACGGGAACGCGGAACCAATCGCAACATTTTCTGATTATGATGATTGCAATTCAAACACGGAGGTCCTTCATTCAGCTGTCGAAGGTTTGCTTCATGAAGGCATACCATTCGTCACTGAAAAAGTTGTTCCTGATTGGACGTACGCTTTGAGGTGGGAAATATCTGCAAGCGCTTGATCTTGGTTTGCTGGATATTTTCCAGATATGGCGAAAATCGGATTTTGCGATTCTCGCCATTTTTTTATGTTACAATTGAGTTGTGCGTAAGTTTAACTAAAAACTCATGAATCCAAAAAAATGCGGTCGTCAAAAAATGGAACCAAATTATTTTTTTAATATAAAAACTATGAATCAACAACCGCAACAGCAAATCCAAATCAAAGCCACTGATGAAAAATTGAAGGGGGAATATTCCAATGTTATGCAGATTCTTCATACTAAAGAGGAGTTCGTGCTAGATTTTATGAATGTTTTTCCGCCTACGGGAACCTTGAATTCCCGCGTGATTCTTTCTCCCGGACACTTCAAGAGAATTCTCAGGGCTATGGAGGAAAATTTGAAAAAATATGAGGCGGTCAACGGAAAAATAGAAGAAGCCGAGGCTCCAAAAAGTTCAATCGGATTTCAGGCGTAGCCACCAGAAGAATTGACAGAGTAAAGTTTTTCTGTTAAGATTTATTGTTAATTTTATTTTCCAATTCAAAAACAAAAAACTCTTTATGCGTAATTATTTTGCCTGAAGAGTTATTTGTTGGTAAAAAATAAAACATAACAAGGGCGCAAGGCGGTGTTCTTTCTAAAGTTTATTGCTAATGAGGTGGTCAGATAAACAAAATTGAAAAAACTGGACCACTGAGCTTTCTGGTGGTTGATGACGAGGTTTCGATGTGCAAGACACACAAAGAAATATGCGGACATTTTTTCCCAAGCTCGGAATTTGCTTATGTTTTCAACGGGTCGGAAGCTCTTGAAATATTGGGACAGAGAAGGTTTGATGTTCTGATAACCGATTTCAGTATGCGGGGGATGGACGGTATCACATTATTGGAATCTATCAGTGATAATCATCCAATGATGATAAAAATTATTTTTCTGGGTGCTGAATTGGAAGAAAAAAATAGCAAGAGAGTCAAGAAATTGGGAGGGGTGAAAATTTTTCAAAAACCAGATGTCATGAGTATGTGGAGGCAGATCAGGGCGATCTGTGGCGGGGAATGAAACTCCTTCGGAAGCTGTCGACAGGAGGAGCAACAAATTGCCTCCTGTTTTTTATCGTACAGTTTTGCATGAAAAACAGTTGTATTTTGCAAAAATAGCGAATGAGAGTATAATAAAAGACAAGGGGATTAAACCATTCTTTTTTTATTGCAAAAAACAGACGACAAAGGAGCTTTATCATGAAAAATGAGCAAGGAGCGCCTATCATGGCAGGTCCCGGTAAAATCTTTTTGGTTGATGATTTAGAATCATCGCGAATGTTTCACCGAGTTGTTTGCAACAGATTGTTTCCAGACGCTGAAATATTCGAAGCCAGAAACGGAGTTGAAGCCTTGAAAATTATCAACGAGGCGGGGCCTCTTTCTGCAAAAGATGTTCTAGTCACGGATTGCCGTATGCCGAGAATTGATGGCGCAACGGACGGTTTGACTTTGATTTCCAATATAAAGTCAATGAAGCTGCCGATCTTAGTGGCTATGCTCTCTGGATCGCAAGATTCATTGGGCAAGGCCGAAGAACTTGGCGCTGGTCTTTGTATGTTGAAAGATGGAGACTTCCATTCTTTTTGGGAAATTGTTGCTCAATGGATATTATTCCGCCAGAGCGTCTAATGCCAATGCCAATGAATGGATTTTTCTGATGCCTCCCTGCGATATCATTTCGCGGGGAGGCCTATTTTTTTTAATGCTCGTATTGCCAAGAATTGATAAAAAAGGTATACTATAACCCGAATTAATAATAAATAAAAATATGCTAGAAGAATTTAAAAAATTTGCGATAAAAGGCAATGTAGTCGATCTGGCGGTCGGAGTGGTGGTTGGAACAGCTTTTGGCAAGATCGTAACATCATTTGTCAATGATATAATTATGCCGCCTATCGGAGTGTTGACAGGTGGGGTGGATTTTTCCGATCTCTCGATAACCTTGAAAAAAGCTGCAGATGACGCATCAATAGTAACTATGAATTATGGAATTTTTTTGAATACTGTAATTGATTTCATCATAATATCATTTTCTATATTTTTTGTAATTAAACAGCTGGAACGATTTAAAAGAAAAGAAGATAAAAAAACAGTCAAGATTGAGGAAAATATTCTGCTTCTTCGGGAAATAAGGGACCTATTGAAACACAAAAAATAGCACGAGATAATTTGATTGGTTTGTCAACTTCCGCTAAGCATTTTATTGATATATACTAAAGGAAGATCTTTTGGGATATTCAATTCTTTGAGGGAAATTGAATCATGGCCAATTTACAAGAACCAATAGAGACGTTTGGGGGGTTCAGATTTTTTGAACATCTTTTGAGAAGTAAAAAAATAATACCTCTTGAAACTATAATTGTCATTGTTGAACGAAGAGGACAGGCTATAGGGAGATTTATGGTTGATGGAAAAGGGAGATTTGTCCATTTGGATCTTGATGAGCAGTTTTTTGATCCGAAAGAACTTCTCGAGCTAAACAGATGGCGCATTGAGAACGAGCCTATGAAACAAAACCAAGGGTGATAATAATGGCTATTAGAGTGATTATTGCAAAGAAAGACCAGGGTGCGCAATTTTTTCTTGAGACTTTTTTTCGGCGCGTATTTTCAGATGCAAAGGTTGATTGTTATTCGGATGGCGAGAGCGCATTAGAGAACGCTTCAAAACCCATGTTTGAAAAGCATGGGAAAGAAGGAACTATCGTGGTTATCGGATATAAATACGATAGCCCATCAATGAATGGGATCGATCTTGCAAGAAAATTTCGAGGATGTCATCAAAACATATGCATTGTGATGATGTCTGGTTTTGGAACATGCATCAGAAAAGAAGCTGAAGAGGCGGGAGTGGATCTTTTTATGGAGGTGCCTTTTGCCAGCATCGGAAGCGCACGGGAAAAAATCCTGCAAGTGATATCCCAATAAAAGACGAAATTTCGCCCTGTGTAGATTCTTTGCACAGGGCATTTTTATTTGCTTGACAAAAACACCGGAATGGTGTATACTTGTGAGAATTTTGATAAATTATTAAAATTACACAAAAGAGGTGTTTTATGTCGGAGGAAAAATTTTTCGGAAGCCAAAAATTTTACGATCTTCTCCAAGAAGGAGAGGTCAAGGAATGCCAAACCATTATAGTCGTAGACGGCAGAGAATATAAATATGAATTAGGAGGCATGTTTTCTCTGGTTCATTTTGACAAATTAACGACTAAACCGGAATGGATCTTGGAAGGAAAGGAATGGTACATAAAAAAATAGCGATCGCTCTGTGCAGAATCTTTGCACAGAGCGGTTTTTAATTGGAATAAACAAAAGCGGCTGATCACTATCAATCTTCTATTTTACTCGACACTGATATTTATGTTAAAATGGCGAAATAACAAGCAGGCTTTATAAAAAAAATAAGCCAAAGAAATAGAATATAAATAAGATAGTCGATGAATAAGCATAAAATAGAATTTAACACTTTTTTTCTAGCAATTTTTTTCTGCTTTTTTCTGTTCGTTCCAAATACAAGAGGAGCTTCTTATGATTATTATGTTGATAGTGGGTATAGCGGAGAGAGTGACGGAAGCAAAGACAAGCCCTTTGATAAAATTTCTGATGCCATCAAAAATGGAAGCAAGAAGGCAAAAATTTTTATTAAAAAAGGAAAATACGCGGAAAATATAGTGATTGATAGGGAGGTTAGCCTCTTTGGGGAGAGCAAGGGAAAAGTTTTTTTGTCAGGCGGAACGCTGGAAGTAAAAAAGAATAGTTCTCTTAGTAATGTGACGATAGAAGGAGGATCGACAGCTATCCATATCGATTCAGGAGCTGATATGGAAATAAACAATTGTATTATTAAAAAATTTGGCAAAATAGGAATTGACGCTTTGCCTGGAGATGGAAAGGTGGCGGTGAGGAACTCCAGCATTTATGGCGGAAGCGGAAAAGGGCTATATATTGAGCAAGGAAGAGAAATCAGGATATCGGAAAGCAGGATATATGGCAATAAAGAAGAGGGGGTTGATATAAGAGCCAAGACCAAGGGATTTATAAAAAACAACGATATCTATGATAATGGAGAGAGCGGAATTGAGATAATAATCGGCAGTTCCGAGGTTGTAATCAGCGGAAATTCAATCAATAATAATGGTGCTAGCGGAATTGCTTCTCAGTTCTATGAGGGAACGCAGAAAATTGGAGAGATTGCAATAAAAAACAATAATATTTCAAAGAATAAAAAATATGGGCTGGACTGCTCGTTTCCAAGCGGAGGAAGCCCAAAGCCATCCTATTGGGGAGATTCTCTCAGTCTTTCGGGAAATAATATCAAAGATAATGGCATGCGATCTATCAATAATTTTTGTAAAATTATTGATGCTGTTGATGAGAGAGAAGAGAAGGTTTCTAACGCTACTGATGAAAATAATAATTTAAAATCAAAAGAAGAGGTGGTCCTATCTAATGAGAAGGTACAAGATGATAAGATACGAATAGAAGAAGCTATTTGGGAAAATACTGAAAATATTGACAGATATCAAGGCGAATCAGAGATAAGGATAGGAAATAGGATGGAAAAAATAAATTCTGTTAGTCGATGGAAAGTATTTTTTGTTGGAAATAATCAGGAAGACTTGCATTTTATAAAAAAAGAAATTGAAATAAATAAGGAGCAGTTAAATAGACTTAGAGATGACTTGAGGCAAATAGAAAATGAAGAGGCAAAAAATGGAATATTTGTCGTAGTGGATAGGGTTGAAAAAAATATTAAAAATGGCGAATCTTTTGTAGCGGAAAAAGAAAATAAGAAGGGAATTTTTGGCTGGTTTAGAAAAATATTTTCCAGCTAGTCTGATTAACTGGTTATTTTTTCTGTAAAAGAATTCAGTGAAATTTATTGAAAAAAGGCAGATAAGGCGCATAAAAGCTAAAAGCTCTCAATTAGGAAGTAAGCGTGTGAATCCCTAAAAAAGCGTATCGGAAAAAATAACTTTTTCCCTAATAATCCAGGTGGGTTTCAATTTTTCACTTTTCCATTATGAAAGCTTTGTCCTAGTATAATGTAAATTACATATTTATTCAAGTTTTATTAAAAAATGCTTTTCTGATCACCGTTATGGAAAAATTCTATTTTTAATGCATGTTATGCTATAATAAAAACATATAAAATAAAAAAATACTTATGCAAATAGAAGAAGAAGCAGTGATCAAGATGGATCAATCAAGATCATCAAAAATATTTCTAGCTGTTTTTTTTCTTATAATCATTTTTTCTTTAGGATTGAGCTATTGGAGAATAGTAGTTATGAGGAATTATAATGTTCTGGCTAGCGTGGATTGCGATCCATATGAAGAAAGATGTTTTGTGCATGTGTGTGATCCAGATCCTAATGTGGACGGCGAATGCACCGGAGATCTTGAGGAAGACACTTGGTATACAAAAAATCTCAACAGAAAGGCCTATAATATTCCGGAATGCAGTCCTGAAGAAGAGGAGTGCAAAGCTCTGGAGTGCGAAGCGGGAGAGGAGAATTGTTTTTATGAATTGTGCGGAGAAGCTAATGTCCCGGAAGGAGACACATGCAATGACCCGGAGCAATATGCTAAGGACAATCCAGCGGAGGAAGAAGCTGAATGTGAAGAAGGCGACGAAGAGTGCGAGGCTGGCGAAGAAGAGGCTGAATGTGAAGAAGGCGACGAAGAGTGTGCAGCGTCAGAGGACGATGCTGAATGCGAGGAAGGAGACAGTGAATGTCTGGCTGAAGAAAATAAAGGTGAAAAAGAATCAGAAGCAGCCTGCGACAAAGAAACTGGCGCTGTTTGTCCGGTATCTGCAGAGGAAGAATAATTCATAGGATTTAAGCATGAAGAACGATATGAAGAAAAAAGAAATTGTCATAGCTCCCCATGCCGGATTTTGTTTCGGCGTAAAAAGAGCGATGGATATGACAGAAAAATGTTTAGCAGAAAAAAAAGAACCGGTATATATCATCGGATCTCTGGTGCATAATGATCAAGTTATGGAGACTCTGAAAAAAAAAGGCTTGATAAAAGTTGATAGCGTTTCTGATATTCCGGAAAAAGGAACACTTATCATCCGAAGCCATGGAACCACTCAAGAAGTCATGGAAGCGGCGAGAGCCAAGAATATTAAAATTATTGATGCTACCTGTCCTTTTGTGGGGAAAACTAAGATTGTGGCGGAAAATTTCTATAAAAAAGGCTATGAAGTGGTGATTTGCGGGGATGCCAAGCATGCTGAGATCATAGGAATCAATTCTTGGATAGGAAACAAAGGGAAAATTATCGGCGACCCAAAAGAAGTGGATAATATTAAGTTTGAAAAAAATGTGATCGGAGTTTTGAGTCAAACCACATATAAACTTTCCTTTCTGCAAGATGTGGTAGGAAAGCTCTTGGCTAGCGGAAAGAAACATATAATTATTGAAAATACTATTTGTTCCGATAGTACCACTAAACAGAATGAAATCAGGCAATTAGCCCAAGAAGTGGATGTAGTGATTGTGGTGGGGGGCAAATCTTCCAGCAATACCAATAAGCTGGCTGAAATCAGCCG
>DPJH01000043.1 GCA_003543115.1 Candidatus Moraniibacteriota bacterium | reverse complement strand
ATTATTCTGCTAATAATATTAATAAAAAATATCATAAAACGCTACCTGCAAAGATAAGCCAGAGTCTCCCTTGCGCATTTTTCCCACGAAAATTCTTTCAGCCTTTCTTTTCCCTTAGCTATCATTTCATCTTGCAAATCTCTGGAAGAAAGAATTTTTTCTATTTGAAGACTCAGTCCTTTTGCGTCATGAGCATCAAAATATAGGGCGCCGTCTCCTGCCACTTCCGGCAAAGATGAATTATTGGCAGTTATCAGAGGCACACCAGCAGCAAAAGCTTCTAAAACAGTGATTCCAAAGCCTTCATAGAAAGATGGATATACAAATACGCTTGAACCACGGAATAAGTGCCCCATATCGCAAAATTTGAGCTTTCCAGGCATTATAATATCCTCTTTGAATGAGCTTTTTTGAGCCATTTCCTCAATTTTTTCCCACTTCCAGGCTTTCTCTCCCGCTAAAACCAACTTTATCGCAGAACCGGTTCTTTTTTTATAATCCTCGAATGCCTCTATCAGTTTTTCAATATTTTTTCGAGGCTGCAGAGCGCCGGCATATAAAATATATCCCCCGATAACACCCAAGCGTCTTTTTAATGCATTTTCTTCATCCATATTGCGTTCTCCGCTGAAAACTTCCGGGCTGAAGCCATGATAAATCACTTTGATTTTATTCTCGTCTATTTCCGGGTAGAATTTCAATATATCTTTCTTCGTCGCTTGCGAAATGGCAATTATCTTATCAGCTTTCCGGATGGAATAGTCGGCAAAGAAATTCAGTTTTCGCAAATCTTTTTTCGTGAAAGTCTCCGGAAAATGCTTGAAAGCCAGATCATGGATCGTTATCACCGTTTTCATTTCTTTTCTTCGGAAAAATGGCAGCGCTGCCATAGGCATCCATAGAACATCGGCGCGGCTTTTCCAAAGTTCAGCCGCAAATACGGTTTGAGTCCAAAAAAATGGAGACGATTTTTTTATAATATTAAAATTAGAAAAGTTTGGCGGAGCCAATTCCGGATTAAATTTATTTCTGTGAAACAACAAAAAATCATTTTGCGCGTCCAGTTCTCCAAATTTTTTTAATAGATTGTGAATATAAACCCTCGTCCCATCGATGCGACTGTGATCCAGATCGGCTACTTGAATGGCAATTTTCATTTATTTTTCTTTTTGTGAACAAATAAAAGCATGCAGGTCGCCGCTGATGTCCTCCCTATCAAATGCATAAGCAAATATAGCCTTAAGGTAATTAAGCGGGTCGCCCGTCGTCAGCCATTGCCCGTCTTTGAGCTCCTTGGCAAGAAAAATCCCCCCTCTTTCGACATATTTTTTGATAGCATCCGTAATCCACAATTCGTTTCCTTTGCCCAAAGACGTTTCTTTGAGAATATTAATAAATTCCTGATCAAGGATCATCCTTCCAAAATCAGCCAGCTGCGATGGAGCTTCTTCGATGGAAGGCTTCTCAATAATATCTTCAATTTCATTTGTGCCTTCTCGCAATTTGACAATTCCATATCGATTGACCACTTCCCGCGGAACTTCCTGCACCCCGATCATCAGTTGTTCATTTTTTTCATAATCCTCTATCATTTGTTTGGTGAATGAGACTTTTGATTTTACCAGATCATCTCCCCACACAAAAACAAACGGTTCGTCGTCCACCAGGCTGGCTGCTGACAAAACAGGCGTTCCGTTCCCATATGGTCCTTTTTGACGGACATAAATAAAATTAGCCATATCCGCGATTTTGGATATTTTTTCGGCAGTTTCGATTTTTCCATTCTTCCTCAAATCATCTTCCAAAGCGACGCTATGGTCAAAATGATCCTCCAACGGTTTTTTATCCCATCTGGTTACAAAAATTATATCTTCTATGCCGGCTTCAATCAATTCTTCAACTACCAGTTGGATTATAGGCTTATCCACAATTGGCAACATTTCTTTTGGCATTGATTTTGTGGCTGGCAATAATCTTGTTCCGGAGCCAGCTACGGCAATAATGGCTTTTTTGATTTTCATATTTCTTATTTCCAAAATTATTTTAATCTTATAGATTTTACATTTTATTGCAATCTTTTCTTAGCTAAAATTTTCAGTTCTTCATTGAATTCTAAAATAGCCTGATCAATGATCGGATCAAAGTTTTTGTAGATCTCTTTGTTTTTTACAATGTTTCCTGCTTCAAGCAATGAATCGAAAGTGCCCGCATCCAGCCATTCTCCTTCAATTTTTTTAACTGTCAGCTCCCTCATTCCCAAAAAGGCATTATTAACATCGGTAATTTCAATTTCTCCCCGGGAAGAAGGTTTCATATTTTTGGCTATCTCAATCACTCGATTATCATAGATGTATGCCCCCGTCACGCAAAAATTGCTTTTCGGTTTTTCAGGCTTTTCTTCAATAGAAAGAGCTTTTCCATCTTCATCAAACTCAACGATTCCGAACCTTTCCGGATCAGACACCTGTTTGGCAAAAATCATTCCTCCGGATTTAAAATTTCTGATTGACTTTGAAATATCATCTTCAAATATATTATCGCCCAATATCATAGTCACGCTGCTTTTGCCGATAAAAGATTCTCCCAGAATAAAAGCATCCGCTAGTCCTCGCGGAACTTTTTGCACGTCAAAATAGATATTGATTCCGAATTTTTTCATAGTTGAACCCAAGAGATTCAGATATTGCCCGCTGTGTTCCGGCGCAACTATAATCAAAATATTTTTAATTCCAGCCTTGATAAGCATATTGAGCGGATAAAAAATCATTTGCCTATTATACACCGGAAGAAGCTGCTTGCTAGTAGTGGCAGTCAGAGGGAAAAGCCTGGTAGCTGTTCCTCCTGACAAAATAATTCCCTTCATATTTTTACATTAAGTTTTTATATATTGGAAACTTTCCACACATAGATATGACTTCCTTATGGATTTCTTTCAAAATTTCCTCCGAAGCATGATTTTCAATCGCACGATTGATCCACTCAGAAATTTTTCTGATTTCTTTCTCTTTCATTCCTCGTGTTGTAATGGCCGGCACTCCGATGCGCACACCGCTGGGATCCATTGGAGATCTCGGATCATCCGGAATCATATTCTTGTTGATAGTGATGCCGATCTTATCCAAAGCAATTTCCGCTTCTTTTCCACTCACACCCTTACTTGCGAAAACATCTACCAAAACCATATGATTGTCAGTTCCTCCAAACATTATCTTAAATCCGTATTTTTTAAGTTCCAATTCCAAAACTTTTGCATTTAAAATTATCTGTTTGGCATATTTTGCAAATGCGGGTTTTAGAGCCTCGGCAAAAGCGACTGCCTTTCCGGCAACAACTTGATCATGAGGACCGCCTTGAAAACCGGGGAAAGCTGATTTGTCGATAGCTTTGGCAAACTTTTCTTTGCACAAAATCATCCCCCCTCGAGGACCTCGAAGAGTTTTGTGAGTGGTTGTGGTCACAATGTCAAAATGCGGTACCGGACTTGGAAGAGCTTTTCCGGCAATAAGTCCTGCGATATGCGCCATATCAAACATGGAGATAGCGCCCACTTTTTTAGCAATAGCTGCTATTTTTTTATAATTGATTTGTCTGGTATAAGCTGAAAATCCCGCTAAAATCATTTGCGGTTTTTCTTTGATAGCCATTTTTTCCAATTCCTTATAATCAATTTTTCCTTTGGCATCTGTCTTATATCCGATGAATTTATAAATATTAGCTGAAAGTGTCATAGGATGCCCATGAGTCAGATGTCCACCGTGCGAAAGATCCATGCCAAGAATTTTATCCCCCGGCTTCAAAACTGCATTATAGGCAATCATATTAGCTGGCGCTCCCGAATGCGGCTGCACATTGGCATGCTGAGCTCCGAAAAGTTCTTTAGCTCTCTCAATGGCCAAAGTTTCTACCACATCGATATACTCCTGTCCGCCATAATATCTTTTCCCCGGATAACCTTCAGAATATTTGTTGGTCAGAATTGAACCGATCGCTTCAAGCACAGCCTCAGAAACATAGTTTTCACTGGCAATCATCTCCATTCCCTCCTGCTGCCTTTTTAGCTCCCCCACAATAGCTTTGTAAATTTTTGAATCCTGTTTCTTCAGAATTGACATATGGTTATATTTAACAAATTATTTACTTTTGAGACTTTTTAAATATTCTTTCAATGCATCTTTATAGCTTCGAAGAGGATTTAGCTTTGTATTCAAAAGCACTGAGAAATATGGCCTTTGAGCTGGACGCGGAAATTGAGCCCCATCAACTGGAACAACTTTGGTTCTTATTTTAGCTTGCTTATATAGCTCCAAAACTCCTTCATACCAAGTGCAAGGATCTCCATTAACCACATGATAGATGCCGAATGGTTTTTTCGCTTCAATGATTTCTTTGGTTTTTTTAGCCAAATCCGGAGCATAAGTAAAACAACTGGTTTCTTCATCTACAACTTTCACCTCTTTATTTTTATTCCCTGCCTCCAGCATCACATCAAAAAAACTTCTTTTAGCTTCGGCAGATTTCGCCGGAGCGCCAAAAATCTTTGAAGGACGAATGATATAATAGTTCTCACCATGTTTCTCCACCTCTTTTTCACCCAACTCTTTTGATTTTCCATAATTAGAAATTGGATGAGTCTCAGCTTCTTCATCAAAACCGATTTGCGGCTTAAAATCATCATGCAAAGAGCAAGAATCGCAAGAATGAGTGCATCCTTCCGGTTCTGGAATTTCGGGATTTCCATCAAAAACATAATCCGAAGAATAATTCACAAAGGTTGCTCCTATTTTTTTGGCAATCTTCGCCAAATTTCCAGGTGCTTTTCCGTTCAATTTTTTGGCCATTACAAACTCTTTTTTGTCTTCCTCGCATCTATCCACAGCATTATAGCCAGTAGCGTTTATGATAATTTCCGGATCCAATGAAATTATTTTTGAAGTTGTTTCTTTCCCGATAGTGATATCGATATCTTCCCTGTCCCAAGAAAACACTTCGTAAGATTTGTCCTTTTTAAAAACCCTAACCAGTTCCTGCCCCAGCATTCCCTTAGCTCCTATAATCAATATCTTTTTCTTGTCTTTTTTTATTTCCATATATAAAACTTAATTTTCGTAATGATTCTTATAATAATCCCTATATTCCCCTGAAACAATATTTTTCCACCATTTTTCATTATCCTTATACCATTGAATGGTTTTCAACAAGCCTTCCTCAAATCCGACAGACGGCTCCCAACCGAGTTCGCCCTTGAGTTTAGAAAAATCAATGGCATAGCGCCTATCATGCCCTCTTCTGTCATCTATGAACTCGATGGATTCTTCTCCTTTGCCTAACAATTCCAAGATTTTATAAGCAACTTCCTTATTGGTTTTCTCCGTGTTTCCTCCGATGCAATAGGTGTCTCCGATCACTCCATTGTGAATAATAGCATCAATGGCGCTGCAATGATCTTCCACATAGAGCCAATCGCGCACATGCATTCCGTCCCCATAGAGAGTAATTTTTTTTCCTTGAATCAGATTGGTAATGGAAAGCGGGATAAGTTTTTCCGGAAAATGATAGGGACCATAATTGTTGGAACAATTGGAAATTGTTACCGGCAAGCCATAGGTATGAAAATAGGCTCGCACCAGATGATCAGAGCCAGCCTTGGAAGCGCTATAAGGACTTCTGGGATCGTAGGGAGTTTTTTCACTAAAAGCCGGATCAGTCAAAGAAAGAGATCCGAAAACTTCATCCGTAGAAATATGATGAAAACGCTTATTGTCATTTTTCTTGGCCGCCTCAAGAAGAGCATGAGTTCCTACTATATTAGTGCCGACAAAATCCCTAGAATCAAGAATAGAGCGATCCACATGGGATTCAGCCGCAAAATGCACAATCATATCAACCTTGCTGACTAATTTTTCAACCAAATCATAATCGGTAATATTACCTTTTACAAAACTATACCTAGGATTGCCTTCCAGGTCCGTCAGATTTTCCAAATTGCCTGCATAAGTCAAAACATCCAAATTGGCTATTTCATAGTCAGGATATTTTTTTAAGATATAGTGTATAAAATTCGAGCCGATAAAGCCTGCTCCGCCAGTTACTAATAATTTCATTTTTTGTATTTTTTGTTAAAAAATTATTATTTATCAAATCTCTTTTGACATGCAAAAGGGAGTTACATTATAAATTTAAAATTGGCCATTGTCAATTATTTATTCTTCGTAGTCCAGTCAAATCCGATTTTCGGATCATTCCATTCAATTCTTTCTTCATCGGGATCTTGAGGATTGTAAGCTTCACTTGTATGATACACCAAAGTCGCCGGTATTTGACCCAAGACACGATAGCCATGAGCCACATAGGGAGGAATCAGGACCATCACCGGATTATTTTCTCCGGCATAAATCACTTGAGTCTCCCCAAAAGTAGGCGAACTTTCGCGCATATCATGCAAAACTATCTGCATATTTCCTTTTATAGGAAACCATACGTCAATTTGTTTTTTATGCCAATGAAAAGCCTTGACTACTCCCGGGTAAGTCTCAGTATAGCTGGTTTGCTTCACTTCGCAAAAAGTTTCTTCGCCAGATTTAATGGCTTCGCAAAAAAAGCCCCTATCGTCTGAATATCTCTTAATTTGCTTTATTTTCACTCCTTCTATCATCTTTTTTTATTTATCTTATTACCCTCTAATAATAATACAAAACCGCCCTAAAAGCAAAAACAGCGATAAATATAATTTTTATGTATAAAAAAGGCTGCCCATGTTGGGACAACCCTTGTTGAAATCCTATGCTGCCATCAGACCGGCCTTGTAAAGCATAGCTTTTAATCTTTTTATTTCTTCTTCAAGCAATTGAATTTTTTCGCTTGCTTTCGCTTGCTTATTTTCATGTTTCTCTTTCAGCGATTTGAGATGGGAAGCCACAGAAGCCCTCACATAATCATTTCTCTTTTCAATAGCTTCCCCAGCCATGGCTTGATATGCTTGGGCTTTTTCCTCCAAGGATTGGATTTGGTTTTTCAAGTCGGCAATAAGCTGGCCGAACTCTGCCCTATCTTCAGCGTTGCCTTTCAAAAGAGCCTCTCGATCTTCTGCCACCTTTCTTTCAATCTTTTCTTTTTCTATCCTCATTCTCTCAAGAAAAAAGAGGGAGACAATCAGAGAAACCGCAAAAAACAAGAATGCAGACAATACAAAGAAGTTATTCAGGCTGTCCTTGCTCATGGAAGAAATGACACTTTTGATCGCCGCATTATACTCTTCTTGCATTTTTTGGTTTGCATCCATCAATTTTTTCATATCATTGTGGACTTTTTCCGCCTCCAAGACAAGTCCCGTCTTATTATTTGATTCAAAAGCAAAAGCTGGCATTTTCCACTCCGGGACATAATAAGCGATGATGGATCTTTCCATTATCGTCTTTGTTGCCAAAAAGACAACCGCTCCCAGTACGAGAACACTTATGATAGAAAATATCATCCCGATATGCCGGTGGCGCAAATAAATCATGCCGAACATTCCGAACAAAAAGCCTTCGATCTTCTTCATTTTTTCTTCTCCCGATTTAGAAAAATCAACTTATTGGCAAACACCAAAACAGCCTAAAAACTGATGACAAAGAACAAAAAAGGTTTAGGATTCTAAAAATCCAACCATCCTATTGCCGCCTTATATTATTTCCACACTAAATCACTATCCAAAATTCCGCTATATTCCTTTTTCTCTCCGTTTTGTCCCGTAAAATAAATCCTCACTGGCTCGTCATTGATGCCAGCCTGCTTTTGAATCTTGAGGACATAATCTTCGGCAATTTTTTCCGGAAGAATATAATCGAATTCTATTGTTTTCTTGCTATTTATCGGAAACCTGACAATGGTTCCGAAATATTTCCTTTCTTTCCCGTCTATCAATTTTTCTTTTCCAAATCGTATATCAGGAAAATCTCCCTTATTCAAAAGCCACGCTCCTTCCGGCAAATAAATCCTCAGATAAGAAAAATAATCTTTGGTCATATAGTCCCTTTGCAAAGCTGTGTGATTATAATTGATTCTAACTTTTATTTTGGGAACCTCTTGCGACAAGTCGATAAAATATTCCAAGTCTCTTTTGACATAATAGTCGCTTTTCCAAGCGCCTAAGTTGGCGTCTACCGTCATCAAATAATCTTTTTCCCATTCAGTGTCCAATCCTCCATCCCAGCCTGAATCTTTGATTATTTTCTGCATTTTTTGATCTTTGAAATTCAGCTGGATATCTTTCTTGCTCAAATCGTCCAAAATCACATCAAAAAGAAGCCGCTTTTCCTGAAAACTCAAATTTTTGCTCTTCTTAATGATTTCTTTGGCCAAAAGATTCATCACCGATTTTCTTTCCCGGCGCGCTATGCCTTGCTCGTCGAAAGCTTTTTCCACTTGATATTCCAGAGCCAAAACTGCCTGATCGTCCGTATAAGTTCCCGGATAACCTTCCAGCTGGACCGGTCCGGTCACTTTCAAAAAAGAAGTTAGCACGTTGGTCGTAATGGCCGCCACTCCGTCAAATTTTTCCTCGCCCTTTCCTAAATAATAAAAATCCTCCGCCATTTTCGCATTAGTGGGAAAATCAGGAGAAAAATTGGAATCCCGCATTTTCAAATATTTCACTCGAAGATTTTCTTCCATCGGATAGGGCGCCTTTATCGAATCTGGAATGCGTTCGTCAAAATAACCCGTATCATGAATTTGCAAATCGCTGACCGCGCCTTTGTTAATTTTTAAAATGCCGAATGATCCGATAAAACCTCCGCCTGGGCGAATTTCCATATTGTTTTGAAACAAAATGAGAAAAGTCTTTTCCCTTTCCCCGGAAAGAAGATATTCAACCACTCCGGAAATAATCGAATATTTTTTTCCCATGGATAGCTTATTTTCTTTTTCCGGCGAATCGCTCTGACGCGAAGGCTGCAGGAAAAAATAAAAAGACACCAACAAGACAGCCGCTGATGCCCAAAAAATAGCCCAAAATTTCCAAGAATATTTTTTCATTTTTATCTGTTTAATGGCAACTCAAACCTACTTTGAATTGTCGCCGCTTAGAAGTTTATTCAGTCTTTCCTTCACCTCTTCCGGAGTCGCTTCCCTTTTGTGATCAATGCTTGGGGCTGTCGCAGTTTCATCCTGCATATCTCCAGCGGGTTCTTTTTTCGCCCCTCCCATATCCAACACGAATTCATCTTCATCTTTTGCAATATTATCAGGCTTCGCATCCTTTTTCAAATCCTCTTTCGCCTCCAAGGTCTCCATTTTCGCCACCTTCAAATCAAACTCTTCAGCCACCGGAAGATTGCTGGGAGCGGAAGATTTTTTTTCTCTTGAACCGAAAAAACCAGATTTCTTCGGCTGAACAAGCGCCACCTCATCTTCTAACTTGAAGTCAAAAATATTTTCTTTCTTTTCAGAAGATGCTGTTTTCTTCGGAGCAGCTTCTGGAAAAGAAAACTTTTTGAATGCAAGCGCTTCAGATTCCGATTCATTTTTTTCTACAACGGGCTTGGGCTCAAAGATCTTAACCATAGCGCCTATCAAGAGGCTGATCAAAAGCCCTGCTGCAATTCCGCCTAGCAAAGAGGCGCCCAACACTTGAAAATAATTCACTCTGCTTATCTCCTGGGCAATCGGACGATCGATTACGCGGATATCCAGACTGTTTTTGACGTCATAATAATTGCCCATTACGGTTGTGATGCCTGCAATCACTTGGTCGGATATGATTTCTGCCTGCATTTGATTCCCATCATAAATAGAAATTTCTATCACGCCGCTTTTTTCCACTTGTCGCGTTTCTATCTTGGAATTCCAAAAAGCCTTTCTCTTAGCGTCCGGAAACTCCATCGCTTCATCATCAATATCGCCATTGATTTCCACTATCTTGTTGTAAAAAGACAGCGATAGCGGAATTTGTTTGGCGTTTTCAACAATCTGATCAATATTTCTTACTGCTACTTCATTTTTCGGCACGAACAAAATTCTTGATTTTGCCTGATAAATCTTGCTGCCGGAAGATAGAACAGTAAAAACAATGCCCGCCACCAGCAGAAAAAAAATCCAAAATATTTTGTCCTTAAAAATGTTTTTCATATTATTATATCATTCAGTTTGAGCATAAAATTTCTTATTTCTTTTTTTAGCAACTTCTTTCTCATATAAAACACTTGTCTCATCAGCAATGCGGTCCCAGCTGTATATTTCTTGAACTCGTTTCTTTCCGGCTTCAGATAAAGCCGATGCCTTCTCCTTATCAGATATCAAATCCGTCATTTTTTGCTGCAAATCAGAAATATTTCCTTGGCTGAATGAAATTCCAGCACTTCCTATGGCTTCAAGATTTTCCGGAATATTACTTACAATAACCGCATTGCCATATCCCATAGCCTCAAGAAGCGCGATCGAAAGACCTTCGGAATCAGAAGGTTGAACAAAAAAATAGGCATGGGAAAAAAGTTGGCTTAAATTTTCCCCCGACTGGGTTCCTGTGAATATTATATTTTCACTTTCGCTCGCAAGATTTTTTAGATATTTTACATAATCGGTAGTATAAAAACCTTCCCCGACAATAACCAATTTTTTTCCTCCAGTCAGATTTTTCTTTTCCAGTTCTTTATAGGCAGCTACCAGATAATGCAGACCTTTGTGCCTGATAATCCGGCTGACAGCCAAAATATATTCTCCTTTTTCAATGTTCCATCGAGACAGCTTGTCAGACTTCTCATTCCAAGAAACATTGGCTCCATTGGAAATAACCTCTGCTTCTCTTCCAAATTTCTCTTTGATGAATTTTTTCAAAATATTAGTCACAGCAATCGTTTTGTCCGGAACCATGCAAGTCATATATTCCCCGAATTTCAAATAAGCCTTAGCCAACGCCCCCCACTTCTGATGGAAATAATCCTGACAATGATAAGTAGCGAACAAAGCTGTTTTTGGTTTGAATATTTTAATCAAAAAATTCAAGGAGTTGGGACCGATAGAATGGAAATGCACCACATCATATCTTTGGAATATGGCATGCGCGATTGAAAAAAAGGTATGAGTTATGGCGTCCAGGTTTTTAGTATGGATGTTGGGAACATGCACAAGCTTTACGCCTTTATATTGCGCTATGTTTTTATCAGTATAGTTCTTGCGAACATAGACAAAAACTTCATGCCCTCTTTCAGCCAGTTTCACTGCCAACTCTTCAGCGTGTCTTTCCACTCCGCCTGATTTGGCTGGTATTCCTTTTTGCCCAATAAAAGCGATTTTCATAGCTTTTTTACTCATATTAAATTGACTGTATAGTCTAGCACTAAACCCTGATATTGTCAAGGTTTTTTCTTTCTATCCCAATCTCATCAAATAATTTAATTATTTTTATATAACAATCTTCGCTATTGAATTTTTTGGATTTTTCCAAAGCCTGGCGGGAAAAAAGCACCCGCAGACCTTCATCTCGCGATAAAAGAGCGATCCTTTCATGCATCTCTTGCTCGTTTTGGCACAAATAACCTTCTCGATCATCTTCAATAATTTCGGAGAAAGCTCCGCTTTGGAAACCGATAAACGGCTTTCCGTTTTTAATCGCCTCAAGAGCGATAAGGCCGAATGTTTCAGGCAGCCTTGAGGGAGAAACGACAAACAAGGAATTCTTGACATATCGCTCCAATTCTATTTGTTTTAAAAATCCGATATGTTTTATGTTAGGCAAATCAGGAATTTCCAAATCTCCTTCGATGTTTCCGGCCAGATATAATTTTATTTCAGGAAAGTTTTTGAAGATCTCTATCAGCCTGTCCACTCCCTTTTCCTTGGACAGCCTTCCGAAATGGATAGCGAATTTTTCTTTTATTTCGATTTTGAACATCTCGCAATAGTCCGGCTCGCGGATGAACAAGGGCAGGATTTCAATTTTGTCCCGGCGGAATCCGGCCGCTATCAATTTGGTTTTCGTAAATTGGCTAGGGACGATATAGCGATCGATATTCTTATCATAACTATTACAATATTTATGCCAGCAAAATTCCAAACACACCAAGAGGCTTTTCAAATATGAATTTTTAAAACATTTATGGCGGACAAAATCCATATATTTGTTCTTTCCCGATTCGTCCCAAGTATTGCCATTGCATTGCAGAAGATAGTTAGGGCAGATCAGCTTATAATCATGCACCGTCATGACAATCGGAATCTTTCTTTTTTTTATTTCCCCCAGGATAGAAGGAGAAATTTGATGATAGATATTATGGATATGCACGATGTCCGGCTGAAAATCGTCCAGCATTTTTTTTATTTTTCTCTTGGCCTCGAAAGAATAGAACATCCGAAACGCTCCGATCAATTTTTCCTGCCAACTGTCATTCTTCCCATATCCCACATAGCTGACAAAATATTTCTTCCAGGGAGAAAATTCATTTTTCGGATTTTCCATGGAGAAAACAGCCACTTCATTGCCCTTGACTTTCAAAAGATTCACTAAATCAAGAAAGTGCTTATCAGCTCCTCCTTGCACATAATTGAATTTGTTTACTTCAAGAATTTTCATATATTTTAGACTTACGTATTTGACTATGGAGATACGCTACGAAGGCGATAATTATATTGAACAATAAAAACAATCTTCAAGTGAAGTGTCAGTGATTCCATTTTTCATGAAAAATCAAAGCGCCGGAGTATGTATCGACAGAGGCAAATACGTAAGTCATAATAATATCATCTTTTAACTTTTTACTTCGGGCAGAATCCGAGACAGTCCCAACGCTATCCAAAAGAAAATCGCCAGAAGATTGGTTTCCAGATAGGGCTGGAAAGGGATGGATAAAATATAGATCGCCAGCACCGACAAAATGGAAAATTTATAGAAATCATACTGACCCCCTCTTTTGGAAAAAAGCAACGATCGCACATTCAAAAAGATAAAAAGAAGAAGCATCGCTATTCCCAACACCCCTAACTGGATAAGAACAGCCAGATATGAATTATGGATATTGCGCCCCTCTATGAAATCTTTATAGTTCTTGCTTTCCACATAAATCCTTTCGCCTGTTCCAATGCCAAAAATCGGATTGGATTTGAAATCTTCATAGGCATTCTTCCAAACCAAGCTGCGCCAAGAAAAACTCTCGTCTTCCTCGGAACTCACCAAGGAAACCGCCCGCTCGGAAACGATTCCCGAAGATTTTTCCAATGCTCTTGAAAAGTTTGATTGCGGATTCATGCTTGCGATATAAAAAATAAATATTCCTGCTATCGCAAATGGCATCAGCAATTTAAATACAAGCTTTGCCATTTCTTTCTTCTTTTCCTTCGGCAAAAAAAGAATAAGCAACAAGAAAGTGCACGCCATAGCGATCCAGAGATGGCGCATCAAAGTCCCCACAATTCCGATGATCCAGATCAGCAGAAAAAGATGCAGCATTTTCATTTTCATCTTCTCATCTTTTCTTCGAAATATCAACCATAGCATAGCCGGGAAAAAAGCCAGAGACAAATACAATCCATGAGTGAAAGCCAGCTTTCTCACTCCGCTCGTAGAAAGAGGAGTGTAGCCGCTCCACAAGCCTTCCCCGCCGACATATCCGATAACAATAAAAATTACGATAACCGCTGCGCCAGAGAGAAAGAACCGGAATAATCTCTTGATGTCGTCAATTTTTTGAAAAAGCATGATGGTCACGAAATATAACAAACTATAAAAAGCATAATTCTTGAGAGAGCTGAAAGCCAGTTGCGCATTGCTTTTGAGAATAAGAAAACTGAAAACAAAATATATTATATTCAATACGACAAACCCCGATAAGATCCAATCAGCTTTCTTGAATTCAATTTTTATGCGCCCAAAAACATACTGCACCAAAGCGCCGATCAAAACGCCTCCCAGAAGAAAATCGAGAGGATAGATCTTATATTCTATTTTTCCGATAAAAAATGTCTGCAAAGTGAAAAATCTTTCCCACACCATCGTCAAAAAAACAATCGCCAACACCCCGCTTCGCGGATAAACCAAGCTCAATAAAAATCCCGCGGCCATGGCTAAAATAAAAAGCGGCCACGTAAATCCTGCCACAAAATTAGCCGCTATGAAGAGACTAATCAAAATTATTATAAAAATAGCACTTACTGACTCCGCTGAAATATGCTTTTTCTTGAACCATTTTTCCATAGTTTTATAAAAAATATACTATTTCTTAGAACATACAATCATAGCACATTCCTGAAAAAAAAGCAAGCCCCGGTTCTCTATGAGAACGCGGGGCTTGGGTGCGGCTGCATCATGCTAGATGCAACTATTGTTTCTTCTTACCTGCCTGTTTTTCAGCCGCAGAAGGTGGAGGAGCGTTAATGCCGGCATCACGCGATCCTTTGCCATCGCCATACTCAAACTCGACACTTCCATCTTTCTCCACTTCAACTTTTCCTTGCCTGCCGACTGAAGTCTTGACAGGTTCGCTTCCGAAAACGAAAGGCCCTAATTGATAGGTGGTACTGGTAGTATTTGCTTGAATATTTGGCAAACATTTTCCATCGGCATCCACCGTTCCTTCCTTACAGTCCTTGGCAGACATCTTATCCACTGTCACTATCGCACCCTTAGTAACATTTGTAGGCGCACTTTGAGCGGCTCTGTTATTATTCCCCTTGATTT
Organism: Candidatus Moraniibacteriota bacterium; assembly: GCA_003543115.1. Taxonomy (GTDB): domain Bacteria; phylum Patescibacteriota; class Minisyncoccia; order Moranbacterales; family UBA2206; genus UBA8518. The sequence goes on along the minus strand of DPJH01000043.1, from coordinate 24,518 downwards.
TCAACGAGGGAGCAGCCTGCACTCCTTGGGCACCAGAAGAGTTACTGATGTTCTGGTCTTGCTTAACACCTTTTCCTTTTTTAACGTCAGGAGTTTTCGGTGCCGAAGCTGCTGCCTTTGGAGCTGCTACAGGAGCAGCCGGTTTTGCTGCCACTGGTTGTTGCACCTTCGGGGCAGCGGTGTCTTGGCATGTATAGAGAACTTTCGTCCTTCCATCTGCCAAAACATCATTTGGTCCGGGAACATAGGGCGCTCCCGGTCCTACATAGAGCAGATAGGCGCCTCCCGACTTGGGAATCTGGGGATCAGCAAGACTCCTTGCTATCACCAAATTTTTTCCCTTGATACGCAGTTTCCTGCAGTCCGGGATTCCCAGCCAAAGAGCATTGAACCAATCGGCATCATTCGCCCAGTTCATTCCGGACTGTCCCCATTGGATCAATTCCAGAGGGACATCCCAGGTGCGGACCAAACCGTTCGTGCTCGAGAAATGGATGGGTACATTGCCGTCACACCCTTCTCTTCTTGCATCGGAGCAAAACATAACCTGCTCCGGATGCCACATGTCTGTTTCACAGCTGTACTGGAATGTAAAGCGAACAATTTTCTTTCCGCTTCCGTTATCCATGGGATCTAATGCCTCAATATAGGCAACATCAGTCAAGTAGGCCACATCGGCAAAAACCGGAGACTGCGTAATTGCCAACAAAATCATTCCTGCCAAAACAACCACGAATCGTTTCATAACTTTTCTCCTTGCGCTTTTTCTTGCGCTTGTTGTTCAATCGTTTTGCCGGAATACTTAACTTCCGGCACGCTTTTTTGATTGCTTGCTGGTGATTGGATCTTTCCCTCAGAAAATTCCGGAGGAATTCCTTGATCTCCTTGCTGGTCAAGATTCAAATCTTGCTCAGAAAATTCAGAAATCTTTTCGTCGCTTTTCGGATTGTCGAATCTTACGCCAGCAGCGTTTTTCTCCTGCCACCAACTGTGAATATCCGGAGTGAGTTCATAGGCTAATATTATTCCGTAGAACGTTCCCAAGCCGGTGAATAAATTGGCATTGAAACCGATGCTGTACCGATTTTTATACTTGACTCGAACACTCGGCATGAATCCGGAGAAAAAATCTCCATCCAGCCAGCTCAGACTCAGCCCGGCACCTGTGACAACTTTCCAATTCTGGTCGATTTTATGGTGCCAGTAAATTCCTGGGCCAAGCCAACTGTCTCCTGGAAAGTAACTCCCGTCAACCTGAAAGGTCAGACGGTTTTTATAATCCAGGATGTGATTGAACTCGGCGTGGAGAGTCGGCATCAAGCCATCATCCCTTCTTTTGTCGATTCGATAAAGAAACGATATATCCATTTCAAAATCATTGCTGAGATCTAGGCCTCGGTAGTAACCGAAAGTCGGACCGGGAGCAATATACCCCCAATCATATCCGCTATCATTTTCCCCATAGTCCATTTTCACTCGACCGCCAAGACCAAAGTTTTCAGGTTCTTCATANNGGATTCATCCATCCGCCAGTCCACACAGAAGCTTCTGGAAAACTTCCCCACTCCTTTGTTCCTTCGTCAGGATCAGCTTGGATTCCTGCATCCGCCAGAATTTCATACATCGGCATTTCCTCTTCTTGCACGCTAGCAGAAAATGTCTCATCAACACCATCAGCTCCTCCAGAAGACTGCGGACTAACAGGAGAAAATTGCTTCTTCTCACTGCCACCGCCTGCCCCTGCAGGCTGAGTTGATGTTGGCGGAGAAGTTGTTTGGACAACAGCTCCATACACCTTTCCTTCCTTCCTCTTTCGGTGTTCCTCAAGAGCTTGCTGCAACTGTTGCTCCCTGTGAGCAGCCAGAACAGCTTCAACATCTTTGAGAATTTGATCTTGCCCGGCAGCAAAAGATGATGTGCCGGAGAAAACAATCAATGCAATCAGAAAAATTTCTCTCAGACTTTTCATCTCCTGCCTCCTTCTTGTTGTACAACCATTTTTTTCATCATTTCCAGCCGGAAACGGCCGATAAAGTCAATTATTCTTCCCATCTCGTCGTTACTCGGCAACTCCGAGTCATTATCCCAACCTTGGGTTTTTCCGTTAGTGGCATTGAAAACAGTGATAGAAGCCTTCGCTACCATCTCAATCGGATTGATTGAAACTACCGCCTGATTCCGAAGAACCAGCTGCTCCAAAAAACTGTACCCTGGGTTGATTTTAGCCAACTCCTTCACATCATCTTCCGACAATTGGGAATAAATTTCCACCCCATTAGCCTCTCCATGATGCCAAGATTTGATTCTCTCAACAACTCCAGCATACGTTCCACGCTTTCCAAGAGGGATTCCATTTTCTCTAGCCAGTGCGGCCATGAAAGATGGATCTTTCAACTTTTCCTGGTCAATCGGAGTAGGCGGTTTCCTGCCATCCTTGTTCCAACAAGCATTGGCACGAGAAGTTAGAGGGAAAAAATTAGCCTTAGCCAGCTTGGATAAATCATCCGTTTCCACAATCAGATAGGCCATAAATTCTCCCTTGGGATAATTCCCTGCCAAGATAGCTTGAGCAAAGAATACTTCACCTTGTGAATTTGCAACAAATCCAGGAAGCATAATTCTTCCCGGACGCAATTCACTGCCGATCTGCCTATCAGTCAGAGGGACATCTGTCACCGTGACCTTTCCCGCTTTTAATGCCGGAGTGTCCCAGACACCTACTGATTGCTCAGGGCGCACAACAGGCACAATATTGTCAGGACCGATCTTCAAAGCATTAGAACCCGGAACAGCGCAACCTGAAAGAAGAAGCGCCACTAACAACAACATTGAACTTACTGCATTACCGATTTTTTTCATGGCACTGCCTCCTTTTTATCTTTTTACTATTCGATTGACAAGGTGCTGTCAATATCTATCTCATGCCAGCAAACTAAATTGATAATTTGCTGAATATAAAACAGCTATTTTTAAAACTGATTATTGTAACGGCTTTTCCAATATTCCTGAGCCCGTCTTTCTGTTTCCTCTTCAGGCGAAAAAATCCTGTCTGCCTCGCTGATGGGAAAGACGTTTCTATATTTTCCAAATTGGATTTGATAGAAAATCCACATCAGCATCAAAAGCGCTCCCACAAAAAAGCCACCGATCACTGCTAGTAGAATACCGACAACTGAAGGATTTCTTTCAAAAATCGGACCGCTCAAAACGCGGATATCGATATCTTGTCCCTTGCCTAAGAAAAGAAAGCTCTTGACTGTCAAAACTTCCAGAATAGCGTTGGAAACTTCCAGCACTTGTTTTTGGTCGTCTCCAAAAACCTCAATGTTCAAAATTCCCGCACTGGAATTCTTGCTGATACGCACTAGCTTGTTCCATTGCTTCAACCGGTCTCTTTTGTCCTCAGGCAAAAAATCATCAGAAACTATTCCAGTTGCCACAAGCTCGTCCAAAAATTTTTCACTATAGATGGATTCTATCAAAACTCCGGATAAATAGTCAGCTGATTTTGACAAAGCATAATAATCGGAGAATCCATTTTGATTTTGCACTACCAAAAGATCTGTGTTGGCTCTAAAACTTTTTTGGCTGATTACCAAAACTGCAAAAGAGAGCGCTCCCACAAGAAGACTGGATAAAATAATCAATCCTAGTTCTTTTTTGGCTAATTTGAGCATTAATTCTAGATTCATTTTATTTGATATAAAACTTATTATTATGATAACCGATTATATTATCAAAAAATAACGCTTTTGTCAAGCGACAAAAATTGTTCAAAATATCCATAATAATAAAAATGGCCTCGCACACTTGTTAGCGCACGAGGCTCAAAACTTCTATAAACATGGTGCGCTCTTAACACATCCAATGACTTTCATGCTACACAAGCGGCCCTTCACCGGCTGCTGACTTTTTTTCGCATTTCCCATGATGCCTGACAATATGTCCTGCAGTCACCTTTTCTCCGCATCCATACCAACAAGCAACCAGGGTTTCTTTGGGAAGCCTGCGGCACCGAGCTTCATACGCTTCTCTAGTTTCTCCAGGTTCTGGAGAAACTATCGCTTCCCTTATTCTATTTGCTTTTTTTAGACGAGACGCCAACCACACGCATGCAATAGCCAAGATTATGATCAGCAGAAGACCCAGATAGCCAGTCCATGCAGGAAATCCATTTTCCCTATCATTCACTGGTGGAGCTGGAGAGGTTCCCGTTGGCGCCTTCGAAGATGCCACCGTGCCCTTGTTTGTTTCCAAGGGCGCAGTATAAAAAGTAATCTTTACTTCTTGTCCTGCTAGAGCATATCCTGTCTTGATATGAGGATTCTGTTCCATTAAGTATTCTTTTGAGACTTTGAATTTTTTAGACATATATTCCCAAGTCTCAGTTTCTTTCGGAACATAGGTCATCACCACCTTTTCCGGTCCAGATTTTGCTTTTTCCATTTCCCCTTATCCCCCTTAAATATTGTTGTTTTCTTGATCCATTGCAATACTATTCGAATATATAAATTTTCCGAAAGTGAAATTCTCAGCTTAGCGCATTTTCTTAGCCCGGCCCTATCCGCGACATCAGGCGTTCCTGATATTTTCAGACAGAGCTTACCTCAAAACCACCCCGGCTTTGATCGTTTCACTACGGAAAATTCGATATTTGAATACTTCGCAATCTGCAAAAAATATCAACGGACAAAATCCATTCCTCCCTAAATAGAGGTTTCCTTATCTCTCTTCTGTCGGCGAAAATTTCTCACTTTCCCTTCATTTGCAGGGACTTTCAGAGCATCTTTAGGAAAAATTTTTTCTATTTCCCGTCTTGCGATCGTTTCCATCGATGAAACACTATCTCCTTCCTTTGCAAAACCCTTAAGCGGATCTCCGGGAGAAATTTTTTCTCTTTCCCGTTTTGCAATCGTTTCCATCGACAAAATATTATCTCCTTCCTTTGCAAAGCCCTTCAGCGGATCTAGCTGTTGACCCAGTCTTATTTCTTCACCTTTGCCTGGAGACAGCGAGACATCAAGAGGAGGCAAAGCAAAGCCTAATATTTCCTCTCCAAAAAAATTCGATTCTTCTCCCGAAGAGATGCTCCTTGGTGCTCTGTCCGATTTCTGCTTTTTTCTGTCTGAAAAGCCTGCATCACTCAGGGATCTTTTTTGCGCCGGATCCGGATATGAAGCTAGCCTTTTCAGTTTTCCCTTTTTGGAAGCCTTGGACGCACTGACCGCATCCTCATCCTTGAAACAAATAGTCCTTCCATTCAAAAGGAACCAAATTTCTTTTCCGGAGGGAGAACGATATACGCCCGCCGCTTCAAGCGACCCCTTTTCTCTTCCTTGTTTCCAGCTCAACCTCCTTTTTTCATGGATGGAACCTTGCGAATCCACAAAAAGATAACATTTATCCCCATCTTCGAAGAATCCCCATTCTCTGTTGCCATCGGCGATTTCTTTTTCAAATAGAGATTTTTCTTCATCATCATCCGTGAATTTATCTAAGGCCCTTTGAAGCGCTTTGTCTTCCTTAGCATACTCTTCAAATTCACTCAGCAATAAACGTCCATCCACCACGCCCCGACTCCTCTTTTGAACTCGGGAAGTCCTATTTTTAGCAACGACAGGTTTTTGAACCTTTGTTTCCCTCTTTTTTACGCCTTCGATTTTAAGAGTAGCTCCCATGATAACTAAATAACGGGGAGGCTTGATGTTGTTCTTTTTAGCAAGGTCTTCCCAGTCAAGGCCAAGATTCTTGCCAATCACGCTCATACAGTCTCCATCCCGGACTTTGTAGGTTGCATTTCCTTCGCCCATTGCTTTTTCCGTATCAAGAAAGAAAACAAAAACAATAAGCATTAATAAGAGCAATTCATTTTTCATTGTACCTCCCTCTACCTCCATCATTGATTTGTGGAATAAATTTCAATTCATCATTGAGGTAAAATAAATCTTATTCGACTCTCCCTGGAGAAACTGCTACAGGTCCATTCGAAACTTTTGGAGTGAGAGCCGAAAGCGGCCTGATTGGGACTCCCAAATTCTTTTCATTGATAGGAGTCATAATGGGCTCATCAGGAATCTTAGGCGTGAGTTTATTCGGCTTGGCATCAGAGCTGCCCTGTCTATCATCCAGGCTTTCCATTTCTGTTTTTGGCAAGATGGTTGACCTAGCTTTGAGCTCAACGACCATTCTATCCGAAGATTTTTCCTTGAAAGGCGGACTCATGCTGACTGGCCCCTTGGAATTTTTCTTCTTGAGAACATAAACATTCCCGCCTTTGAGAAAAATCCAGATCTCTTTTCCCGAAGAAAGTCGATAGACATCAGCTGCTGCCAGATCCGTTTTTTGTAGCGACCAATCAACTTCAGGATTCGGCAGAATGACATCATTTCTATTCAGACCGAAATCAAATCTGTCGCCTTTTTTTGCCAATCCCCAATGAAAATCGCCACTAGTGATTCTCTTCCTGAGCTCGTCTTTTTCAATCGAACTCAGTCCAAGCTGGCCCAAAACCCTTTCAAATCTTCCCTGATCGCATAACAGATCGCGATAGACGTCACGAACTTTATAATCTTCAGATTTTTTGCGGGACTTCTCTATTTCTTTTCCGCTAGAAGCGACATTCTGCTTTCGAGCTTTTTTAGTCTTTTTTTCTTCAGGCCTAAGCGACTTCATTTCTCCGGAATACCCATCATCTGGATATTCCTTACGAGGCCTCAGAGCTTCTCCTTTCCAAAGCTCATCCCCCTCTTTTTCAGCTTGCGCAATGCTGGCAGGATGATCCGGCTTGGAATTTTCGCTTTTCTTCTCCTCCTTTTTCAAAGAAACAGGCTTAATGTCAGATTCGTAATAAACAAGCCTTTGGCGATCCCAAATTCTATATGGCGGTTCGAGATTGTTTCTTTCGGCAAGAACCTTCCAATCAACAGAAAGCTTTTTGCCAATCTTGCTCAAATAATCTCTCGACTGAACAAGGTATGTGAGCGGTTTTGCTGTTATAGCAGGATTTTCCTGGATAGAAGCAGGCTTCTGATCATCGGAATTGGACGGCATAATATTTTTCTCAGAAACACCAAGGGCGCCGCTACCCTCTTTGGATTGAGCAAGAAGAAGTGTTTCATGACGTCTCCCTTTGATAGCTCCATAATCAACATCACACCTGGATTTGCCTCTCTTAAAAAACATATCCATTTTGCTTTCAACGACATCATCCCACTCAGAAGGATTCTCTCCTATTGCCTCCGCACATTCTCCGAATTGCAAGAAACGTCTATCATACTCATTTGCCTCCACCACATCAACAAGAAATGAGGTAAAGGCGATAATCATCAGCAATATCAATTTTCTCTCCATTCCTACCTCCCATTATGGTCAGAATTTTATCTTTCAAAAAAACACTTCCGGTTCCTTGCGGTCTTATATTTGAATTTCTTCGGTATTTTATTGTTAAGGTGCCGTCCCTTAACTATCTCATGCCAACAAACTAAAACAATAATTTGCTGATTATGGAATAATTATTAAAATTTTCCAATTAATATCTTATTCCGGTAAAAAAGCTGCTAGTTTTCAGATAAAAAGACACTTTCGGCCGTGTCTTTTTAAATGTATTTTTATTTTTGTTCTAAAATCTAAATTTCTACGTTAATTTTCATTTCTTGCCCGCTTCTCAAAACTGTTAATTCTATTTTATCACCTTTTTTATAATTATAAAGAGTGTTGGCAAGGGCATGCGTCTCATCTATTTTTTGTTCTCCCAAAGAAACGATAATATCTCCTATCTTCAAGCCTGCCCTTTGCGCAGGAGAATCATTCAAAACTGCCAAACCTTGTTGCTCGGATGTAGAATGAATTAACGCTCCACTTCCCACATTCAGCCCATTTTGCAACGCATAAGTTTTTGAAATCGGAATGTAATATATTCCAAGCACCGGATTCTTATCTAATTCTTTTTTTATCGCCCTGTCAATAATATTCTTTACCCTATTGGAAGGAATGACAAAAAAATTATTGGAACTGTCTATATTTATTTTTCCGGCTATCCCGATAATTTGGCCGTTATAATCCACGACCGGACCGCCGACAAAATACTGTTTATAGTCGAAATCTATTTCATATACTCCTTCAAGCTTTTCAGAAGAAGAAAGAACCGATCCCGCCAAATTCAAAAAAGGATTGAAACTGCTGATGAGACCTGCCGCATAACGATTGGCATAAGAATTAAGGTTATTCCCGATAGCTATGACCTTCTCTCCCGATTTTATGTCGTCCGAATTTCCAAAAGAAGCCGCAGATAAATTATTGGCTTGAGCTTTTAGAAAAACCAATCCGCTGTATGAATCAACCGCGCTCAGCTCGGCATCATGCATATTTCCATCATAAGTCATAATTTTATATTTTGACTTTTCCGTATTTATAGCTGAAATGTGTGTCATAACCAGCCCGTCTCCAGTGACCACTATTCCGGTTCCGTTTTTTGCCCCTTCCGAAGCGACATTGGCAGCGCTATTTTTCTTGACTGCATTATTTCTTGGCTCGTCCTGAGGATAAGAAATAATATTTACAATTGATGAAGAAACCTTATTAGTGATCTTATCTATGGATGTTTCTTCTTTAATGGTAATCTGCTCTGTTTTATTGATGACGGTAACGTTCTCTGTCCCTTTTTTTAGGAATTCATAGCGAGAAAATAAACTGCTTGCTCCAAGATATGGAAAAAGATATCTATCGGCAATGATACCTCCGAACCCGCCAAAAACAAACAAACCCAGAATAAAAATCAGCTTTTTTGAAATTTTTTTAATCATACTTTAAATTTAACGCCTTATCGATTATAAATAAAAATCTTATCAACTTAACCAAAAATATCGACTGCAAACTAAAAACATTTTATATTATGGGCAGCCATTTGGTGCTTAACAGAACCAAAACTATCATTACAGAGAAAAAAATCATATTGGCTATCACTCTTTTTTTGCTTAAAAGATTCAGAAAATAACTCTGCGTCAAGTCCCAAAGGACATAATATAGTATAAGTGCAATCACTCCCGTCGTCAAATATCCAAACGGCCAAAAATTCATTACCCAAATCAGCTCCGCCATAACCAGAGACAGAAGAAGACTATACACCCAAACTTGCCTTTTATCATCGCTTTTAATGATAAAAAAATATTGACAGCTTACCAGAAGGGTTACCAGGCAATAGATTAGCATGAGATAATAGAGAGGAACTAAAAAATTAAGGTACATTCCGTATATAGCCGCATAAGCAAAAAATATTGTTGCTGCCATAGCCGACATGTTCATCCCCCTGGCTGTTTTATCCGCACTATAGAGTCCCAACCGATATGCACCCAGAAGGGAAATATAATACATTCCTACTGAGAGCAGAATGAAAATTTGCTGTTCATATCCTAGCGTTATTAGATATAAAAGAGCAACCGAGGAGAGAGTGAAAAAAACCGGCAAAATAGAGAAAAACCATCTCCCTCCTATTTCTCTCCCTGCATAAGCTGACGTAAACAGCATGAAAATCACTATAAGCATGACCCACTCGGACCGAAAAGCAATCAATTCCAGGCCAAAAAGGAATATAAAACTCTGTATGAATGGTCTGAGCTGCAAAAACATAAACAAAACTAATTACTCTCTTATTATCTAATAAACTATACCATTTTACCGCCCTAAAAACAAATCTAGTTTTTCTCTTCCAGTTTCAACGAAATTTCTTTAATATCGCCCTTATGCCAAACTTTTAATCGGATTACATCACCCACATTATTTTTTGCAATCAGAGAAGACAAACTATTTTTTTTATCTATTTTCGTGTCATTTATCTCCAAGATAATGTCATTTTCTGTGATTCCAGCTTTGTCAGCGGGAGAGCCTGGAATAACAGCAAAATCTGATATCTTTTCCCCTCTCACCACTAAAACTCCATAATCATACGGAAAGCTTATTTGCTTTCTGATTGAATCATCCATGTCCACATACCTGACTCCTATATAAGGGGATGAAATTTTTCCGGTTGTCCTTACTTGATTGATCACTTTTTTAATTTGGTTTGATGGAATGGCAAATCCGATGCTTTGAGCGCCTTGCGCCATGGCCACATTTATTCCGATCACCTCTCCGCTGATATTCATAAGAGGCCCCCCTGAATTTCCAGGATTGATAGCTGCATCAGTTTGAATTATGTTAGTAAGTTTTTCCGCATTGCCCAATCCTCCCGAAGCGACAACGCTTCTTCTAAGGCCGGAAACGATTCCCTTGCTTACCGTATTTGAAAACTCTCCCAGTGAATTTCCGATAGCAATAACCGTTTGTCCGATTTTTAAAGCATCCGAGTCTCCCAGATTAAGGGTCAGAAAATCATTCCCTTCAATTTTTATTACAGCAATATCATTTACCGGATCAGCTGCTAAAAATTTAGCCGCATGCTCCTTTCCATCATTAGTCACAACCGTATATTCAGCGTCCTTGTCAGTCACTACATGCTTATTGGTTATAATCATTCCGTCAGAAGTGATGATAAATCCCGATCCGCCTCCGATTTTTTGCTTGTTTCCCTCTTGTCCACCATCTTGATTGGATTCGCTTCCTCCATTTCCAAAAAAATCTTCTCCGAAAAATCCTGGGAAATCAAAAAAGCTCCGCCTATCGGCAATTTCCTTTGAAATGATGATACTGACTACGGCCGGTGAATTTTTTTCTACCACATCAATAACAGCTGAATCTTCTTCAATGACTTGCCGCTTAAGGACTTCTTTTTTATTCCCTTTTGCGGGAAAATATTTTTCCAGCTTCTGGTCCAATATCATTGATAAATTATTGTTTGATGAGCCTCTGGCAGCAATAAATCCAAGAATGGCTCCTCCCAAAGAAAAAAGGATAATCAATACAAAAACAATGAATATCACTCCATATCCTTTTCTTTTTTTGAATTTTTTTTCGTTATTCATCAGGGGCGTACTATTTTCATCCATAGCATTCGCCTCAACAACAGAAATATTTTTTTCGTCCATACTTTTCCTCTCACGCCAAATCCCAACTTAGTGGGTATGGGGTGATAATTAAAAAATTAAATTTACAAACAAAAAGACCCCCTTCATATATTATACAAAAGTATGGTCTTTTTATTCTACCTGAAAAATTCTACTCGACTGAAATAGCGCTCACTGGACAACTATCAGCTGTTTCTTGACAGTTGCAATCACCACACTCTTGGGAAATCACATGTGATTTTCCGTCTTCTTCAATCTTAAAAACATTTGGACAAAGAGACTCGCAAGTTCCGCACCCAATGCATAGATCTTCGTTTACTCTTACTTTTGACATATTTTTTAATTTATTTTTTAATTATCTCTAATCGATTAATTTTCGATGAACCGGCCATACATGCAGAATCTAGAATAGAACGGAAATATCTCCAGCAGAATTTTTTTCCAAATTACTTTCGAAATCCTTCATTTCGTTGTCTGTAAAATCCACTACTGCCCTATCTCTATCCCAATAATATTCTTTTAGAGGAATATAGATATCCATATTTTTTTCCTTCTCAGTCAGCCAACCTGCGAAGTTTTTTGTTTTTACCAGAATCTGCCTGACTTTTACCTTATCAATCCCGTCTTCAGTCTTGCGATCTTCCACTTGAATGATATGGAATCCCAGCGGACTTTCTATGATATCGCTCCTATCTCCCTTTTTCATGGGAAAAACAGAAAATGCAATTTCCGGAATCATCTGATCAGCCGTAAACCAGCCCAAATCACCTCCGTTCTTTGCGCTTTCCGCTTCAGAATATTTCGTTGCCATCTCTGAAAAATCTTTCTTTTTGTTCAGTTCTTCTTGGACTTTCTTGATTTTTTCTTCCGCCTTAACAAAATCAACTTCCGTCTCGCGCATCTTGCTTTCCAATTCTTTCCTATATAGATCAGGCTTCACTAACTTTTCCACAAAGTCGTCTATGTTCCATCCATACAGATGCAGTAAATTTTTTTTCACATATTCTTCGCTGCCATAATTTTTCATTTCCCTGGAAACATTCTGCATTGCCATTTCTTTAGTGATTGAAATGCCTTCTTCTGCGGCTAATTTTTCCACGACTCTATTCTCAATAAGCTTATTGAGAAGCTTTTTTTCTTTTATTTTCAGTCTTTTTCTTCCATCTTCAGTATCAAAATCCACCCTGAATCCGATTTCTGAAAAATTCTGATTTTTATAGAATCTCTCTACGGAAGATCTATCCTCATTGAGCTCACCGATAGTTACAAAACTCCTCCCGTCAACCAAAGCGGCCGGAAACGGAACCAGTTTGGTTATTTTGCCAGTGAAATAATTATTCGCTCCAAAACCATAAATGCATATGCCTGTGGCTAAAATTAAAACTAAAAAAACCGCCAAAATAGAAAGCGCGACTATTTTTATTCTTACTTTTTTTTCAATTCCTTTGTGCATCTGGTTTTCTGCATGAATTATTAATATTTAAAAAAATAATTCCACCATTTCATATGATTAGCGATATTTGGCTTAGAATTATTTTCTTTTATCTCTTTGTCAGGCGCCTCGCTGATTGCTTCCCTTGAGACAATGTTCTTCTTCACGATAACCACCTTCTCATCCGGACTTTTTAAATTCAGCTTATCACGAGCCTCTGTTTCCATATATTCGCGGCTGGAAAAAAAATCTATCTTTTCTTGCAATTTTGAATTTTCTCTTGATGTCTTATCCGCCTCAGCTTTTAATTTATCAATCTCCGCCTGAATCTGATCCTTTTTCACCGTTTCTTTATGAATGGCAAATATGACAAAAAATAAAATCACTATGCCTAAAATCAATCCTATTTTTATGAAAATATTATGGATGCTTTTTCTTTCATTCATAAATTATTTTTCAAAAAATTACTATCAATACATAAGAGCCGGGGCAATAGTAAAACCGATCATGGCCAAAACAGCCAAGACAGAAATAACTATCCAAAGAGCGCGCATTTTCTTGTTTCTTTTTTTAATACTCATAAAGCCATTTTAGCAAAATTTGACCTAGAAGACAAACATCTGCTCTTAATCTATTTTTCTAAACCTATCTTTTGGGACGCCGCAAACCGGACATTTCTCCGGGGCACCGCCAATCTCAATGTGTCCGCAGATTTCACATAAGTAATATTCTTTTTCTTCAATATCTCCGTTTTTATCCAAAGCTTCTTGAAAAAGTTTCCCATGTTCTTTTTCCACTTCGTTTGCCCTATGGAAACCGATTGAAGCTCCAGTATTGCCTTCTTTTTCAGCTTCTTCCAAGAAAGACGGATACATGGTAGTAAATTCATATGTCTCCCCTTTAATAGCCTTTTTTACATTTTCTAAAGAATCAGAAACTCCTCCAGCCACTTCCAAATGTCCGAGGGCATGTATTGTTTCTCCTTCAGCCACCACTCTAAAAAGCTGAGCTAGGCCTTTTTTCCCTTCTTTTTCAGCCTTTCTAGCAAAAGCTAGATATTTTCTATTAGCTTGAGATTCTCCAGCAAATGCTGAAATCAAATTTTCTTGTGTTGCCATTTTTTGTTTGTTGAATAATTATGTCGGCCAATCTATTTTACCACATTTTAAAAAGCTAGAATAGCCTGTCTTGGTTGAGATATTTATCTAAAGTGAAAATCCAATTTTCATCGTTATTTATGCCATTTTCACGATCCATCACTTTCTGATTAAAAAGCCATGTCAGATATCCGCTATCTTTTTTCGCCACGTCACTCACTCTTTCTCCGGAATATTTGCCAAAATTGAATTTTTTTATCAGAATCGGAAGTTTTGAAATTTTTATCATCTTTTCAATAACCTTCTCTTCTGTTTTTTCTTCTATTATCATTTTTTCAAAGAAATGATCAAACAGCTTTTCCAAAACTCTCACATCTCCCAAGGCGTCGTGAGCATAAGCATCTTCCACTTCCAGATCGAAATAGTAGCGCAAATATTGAAGGCTATGCCTCAGAATTTCTCCATCCACATCCAGATAATGCGCGATTTTGTGCGTATCAATAATTTTTTCTGCCTGAAGCCCTTCTTTTTTCAAGATTCCGGCATCAAAATCCGCATTGTGCGCCACCAAAATATTTCCCGCGGCAAAAATCTTTTCCAATTCATTGAACATTTTTGAATCTATGAATGGCTCTTTATCCGCTACCATCTTATTCGTAATATGGGTTACAGACATCGCTTCTATTTCAATAGGAACCGGAGGCTTGAAAAGAGCCTCTTTTTCCACGCCCAAAAATTTATACGCCACTTGGCACAAACGTCCATCCGCTCCAAGGCCTGTAGTTTCAGTATCTAAAAACACTAATTTATCTCGATTCATATTTTTTAATTAATTTTATTTTTTCTAATCTGCTTAGTTTTTTAATTCGCGCTTCTTCTTTGGAGGCAGTCGATCGATTTTTATATTTTTGAGCATAAACCAAATTCACCGGCCGACGAAAGGTGGTATATTTGGCTCCCAGCTTCGAGTTGTTATGCTCCTCTAATCTGCGCTCAATATCTGTGGTTATTCCAGTATAAAAGGTATTATCATGACATTGAACAATATATACATAATACATTATTGTATTATAGCACTAAATTACAAAAAATCATCCCTTTTAATATTATCAGGCTGATTTATCGCGCATGACTTCATTAACGGAATAATGAAGTTGAACTATGCCGGAAGGCAGCTCGTTTACTTTCTTGAGCGATAATTTCGCTTCGAAATCGCTTTCGCTAAATAATTTTATACCGTCCGCTAAAATTGTAGGGTTATAATTTATTATTATCTCATCAACTAAATCAGACCTGATAAATGAAGTGTTCAATGAAGGACCACCGGAAAGAAATGCTTTTTTATAATTCCTGCTTTTGGCGATTTCAATAGCCTCTTCGGGCGACGAGCAAACCGTTACGTTGCTTCTGGAAAATGTTTTTTTGCTTCTGGAAACGATTATGATGTCAATAGCATCCAAACTTTTGATATAATCTTGGCCCCAAGATTCCACTGCTTCATAAGTTTTTCTCCCCCAAATGAGATGTCCGTATTTTTTTGCATACTGAAGCAGTTGCATCCAGTTATCATTGGGCAAAAAATCTTCGTCTCCATCCCGCCTGGCAACAAAACCGTTTGCAGACACCGCCATAAATAAAGTTGTTTTCATATTCTTATAAATCAATCAAAATCTAATAATTGCTCGCTATTCGCTTGCCTGAATTATAGCATTAAAGCTTATTTTAGAGAAAAATACAGCGTTGACTTTTTAATGAGCTTGTCATATAATGTCTTGATACCATCAGGTATTAGCCTGTTCCCTCAAAATTATAATGAATAGAGGTTACCATGCCAAAAATCAAAGACTTAAAAGAGATTGTGATCAAGAAAATAACCAGCGATCAAACCCTTCAAGACATATTGGAGACAGATCGCATTTGCTGGAAGACTTCAATTGTAACAATTCAGGATGTGTTGCTTGATACTCCTCCGCCTAAAGAAACTACAGAAAAATTCGCTAGAGCAGAAACAATAGTTAACAAGGATAGGGCATATGCGATTGCTTTAAAGAAATGGGAGAAAAATTTCATCGGAGGGTCAGGAACTTTCAATCCGCATTGCAATGAATATTATTGGACTCCCTCGGAAGGATCACAACTCTTCCATCTGCAAGAAAATAAATCTGGATGTGACGAAAATACATTTTGCTATTTTCTCCTCATGCATAAAGAAAAGAGTTATTTTCTTGATCAAAGGTGCGGAGGAATCAATAGTCTGTCAGTAATTTCAGATCATGATTATCCTCCACGTTTTGGATCCGCACTCCTAAACATAATTGTCGAGGGCATTCTCATAAATGAGGATTAGCACCCCCGACCAATTTCCTTAATTAACGCCGTATGGATCTGATCCATACGGCTATTTTTTATCCAAAATAAAAATACAAATTTAGATTTTTGCAATCATTCTTATTTTGGTGTATTTTTTAAATCGCATTGTATTATCTATTAAGTTCAATAATCAATTGCTAGGAGTAAAAATAAATTGTAAAACGAAGAGGAGATAATATGGAATCGGAAAATTATGGATGCAAGGAGGCTAGGGTAGATATCAACTTTTTCTTTCGACCCTCCGGAGGCAAGATCAATGAAAAAAAGAAACTGGCTTTGCTCAGAGCGCTTGGACACATAGAACTTTCTGGTGAGGCCGGTGGATGCAAAGCCACATGCCAGTCGTGCTTGGAATATTATATGGAAACAAAGAAAAAAATTTCCGACGGATAACATTCCGCTGCAGCCAAGTTCCGAAACCGCCATTTGCTCATATCCATAGCATCGGCGGTCTTTTTTTATAATGCCTATCCAGCGACCATAAACATATAACCATACTTCCCCTCAATTTAAATCTTTTTATATCCTATACCTGCTTAATAATTACTGTCGAAATAGAAATATTTTCACCATAAAATCGAGTTGCCAACTTCTCTACTTGCATGCTATCACCTGTGGTGTAAAAATTTAATGAAAATGAATTGCTTAATTTGCTTCTGATTTCATCATGCTTATTTAGATATTCAAATAACTTTGCTGCAACTATCTTGCCCTGCTCAACCACCCTAATATTTGTCGGCAACATCTTCCCTATCTCCTTAGTAATCAGAGCATAGTGGGTACAGCCCAATATAACCGTGTCAATCGATTTGCTGCCGAATAATAGCTTATCTGTAACTTCTTTGATTTCTGCCAATAATGCAACTTCATCACAATCCTTCTCAATTAAACCTGCTAACACTCCTCCATCCTGGGAGATTATTTGAATTTTTGGATTTTGTTTTCTCATTTCAATTTCATAAATCGCAGAATTCACAGTCGCCTTTGTAGCTAGGATTCCTATATATCCGGATTCACTAAATTTTTCTATTTCTTCTATTGTGGGAATGATGATGCCAAGCACTTTTCTGTCGGGATATTGGCTCGGCAAAATCTCTTGCTGGATTTTTCGAAGAGCATTGGCCGAAGCGGTATTGCAAGCCAGCACCGCAATCATAGCGCCGTTTTCAAAAAGCCATTCCACGCCAGCAAGTGTCAGTTTGAATATTTCTTTCGGAGACCTATCTCCATAAGGCGCATTCAGATTGTCTCCCAGATAAATATATTCATAATGAGGCATTAGTTTGACCACCTCCTTTAAAATAGTAAGGCCACCGAGCCCCGAATCGAAAATTCCAATTTTTCCCGTTTGCTTGATCATTGAATAGATATTTCCAGAATGCTGATAATGAAAGGCATTTGCATGTTATTCTAAGTTATTAAAATAGTATTTCGTCGTGACAGCGCCCTATTGAACTGCTAAATAGTCATACCCATATGGCTATCCCCCACACTTTCCCTCACATGTGAAAAGCTTGCCAGGATCATTATTGAATTCGCTTTTGCATTTTTCTACGCAAGATTTGCAGCTTTCGAATTTTGGCGAATCTGCCAGCTGGCACCTTCCATCTTTCTTTTCGCAACTAGCATATTGCCTGCATTTATCGCCGATCATATAACTCATGGTGCACATTTCAGGCACATTGGACCCGCAAGTGATATCCAGTCCATGACAATTCTCTATCCCGCATTTTTCTAGATCTTGCGTCGGTTGAGTTGCGACTGGCTGGCTAGCTGTCGGCGCTTGCTCCCCTGGAACAGGAGATTTTGGCTGCATTTGGACCACCGACTGTTGACCGCATCCGGACAAAAATAATATACCAAATAACATTAAATTTATTGCTAGCACTTTTTTCATAGTTATAATACTTGTTAATTTTAGGCCTATTTAAATTATAGACCGAGTGATGAATTCATCCAAATCCAAGAATTCAATTTCTTCTCTTGTAGCTTTCAGATCCTTGATTGTGAACGCGTGAGTTTCTTCGTCAAAAGCCTGGCAACAATCTCTGATCACGGTGATTTTGAAATCTCTGTCATAAGCATCCTCGGCCAAGCTTCTTACGCATAAATTAGTGAGGATTCCACCAATCACGACTTCCTCGATTCCTTCCAGTTCTTGCTCAAGATTAGTTCCATAGAATGGACTGATCTTGTTTTTTGTGATGAGAACATCAGAGTCCTGCTTCTTCAATTCAGAAATTATTTCGACATTTTTTGAGCCAGAAGCAAATTCGCTATCCGAATCTTTTTCGACGTGAGTCGTGAAAATTATTTTGTACCCATCCTTTCTGCAATGATCGATCAGCTTGTTGGTTTTCTCGATCAACCGAGAAACATCGCCGACAAAATAGTCCGAGTTTTGATCGATCCATTCATTTTCAAAATCAACTAAGATTAGGGCTTTGCTTGGCATAATGATATAAATTACTTATTAGAATAATTGCTAACGGCATAACATTTCCGATTATCTATTTTTCCTTACAATTATTGAAAATTGATTATCATCAGCCATTTGTCCGTTAATTTTTTCTGGATTAAGCAATGAATTATCAATAAATTTCAAAATCTCATATCCTTTATTTGAAAAGTAATCTACGAAAAAATCTCTGCTATATCTGTTAAAATATGTCTTATATTTAGGATTAAATGGTTCATTTTCAAAAAACTCCTTATTATTGTTTTTAAACTCCATAACATTAATCGCAATTAATCCATCCTTCTTCAATATAAAGTCAAATTGATTCAAGACTTTTAAGCTCTCGTCATCATCAATATGGATTAATGTAGCAAAGCAAATTATTACATCGAACATTTCCTTTGAAAACTCTAAATTTCTAACATCCATTACCATAAACTCTGCTTTAAGCGCATTATTTTTGGCCACTTCTATCATATTCTTTGCTGCATCAATTCCGATCACTCGGAATTTTTTTGAACATTTCTCTGTCAAATATTTAGGATACTCCCCTGTCGCCGTACCAGCATCCAATATCACAGCACCATCTTTTAATTCTGAAATTATATAGTCCATTTCTTTTTGAAATTGAACATTTCCATTTAGATCCTTCGTTTTAAAATATCCTACATATTCTTCTACGATATTGTTATAAGTCTCAATCGTCACATCAGTTTTATTCACTTTTTCTTCTTTATCCATATTATTCTACAAAAATTATTAAATGAAGACCTGAGCTTCACCCAATGCTCCAACACCTGCAAAAGTGCATTAATGTTCAAAATTTTCGAACGATATTCATGCCTCCACTCTACCACCAACCAGCCTCAAAGTAAAGAAAAAACAGCCGAAATAGACTGGTTTTATTGCACAAAATTTCTGAACCGAATATGCTATATTAGGCGATGTAAAAATTTAAAGGCTGAAAAGAAATTAGAAGCGCAGCGTCCCTCTGAGTTCAGATTCTGGGTTTTTTAATCCCGCTCCCTTATAAATGCTTTTATATCTTCTTGCATGCTTGGTTTTTTGACCATCTCCAGCGCTTCTCCTGGCGTAACCCATCGGAAATCAGAATGCTCTTCAGAAACCTTTATTTCTTCGGAATCAGTTTTACACCAATACATTATTCCCACCAACTCATTTTCTGCTACTTGCTCTCCCCTAAAAAAATGATAAATGGAAATCGGCTTGATAATCTCAACATCAATGCCAGCTTCTTCCATAATTTCTCGCCTTAAGCCCTCTTGAGGCTCTTCGAACTGACGAAGCCGACCAGTTATATATTCCCAGATCCCAGGAGAATAATCCTTCTTCTCGCTTCTTTTGAGCAAAAGAATTTTTCCGGTTTTTGAATTTTCGATAATGGCACCTGTGGCTACCAAAAATCTTCCATTAGACATAAGTTATGTAAACTTGAAATTAATTCAACAAACTATTTACTTAGACACTAAACATATTTTCGAACTTCCGATGCAACCGCTTCTAACTCTGATTCTTCCGAAACCTCCCTATTCCCAGGACGATAGATGAATTTTCTCGGATCATATTGATAAATACCTGAATCATTTTCTTTTCTGGGAACTATATGCAAATGAAAATGGTGAACGCTTTGGCCAGCCGCTTCATTTTCATTATAAGCGACATTGAACCCTTCCGCGCCATAAGCCTTAGCCAGCGCTTTCTTAATCATCTCTCCTAAATCCAAAATAGCTTTAATTTCTTGGGCGCTCAAATCCTCAAATCTTGGCACGCATCTTTTCGGAACAACCAAACCATGCCCGATAGTGATCGGAATGTTAGTCAAAAATGCTGAGGCTAATTCATTCTCAATTATTTTCCTTTTCCTTATTTCAGGAATTTCGCAAAACGGACATTTCATATATTCTTCAATTATTTAATTGAATTAAGAATTGCTTGCTCCAATTCTCTAGGCTCATCCGTGCCTATCCTGTACGTTTTACCATTTTTCATTTTTATTTCAACCGCATTAAAACCGGAAACATTATAAATCCACATCTTGGGCCAAAACCATACCCTTATTCCCCATCCATAATACCAATGATTCTTCATAGCTCTAGCGGACATCACATCATTGAGCAAAAACTTTTTTCGATAGATGCCATAGCCAAATTTGATCCGTAGATATTTTTCATCAATAACCACTTGAAGCGAACAAAAAGAAGCAAGAATAAGCAGGATCAATACCATTATGGCCGTAACGGCAAAATTTGGGCCTGAATCATCCGAGGGGATCTCGGCGGAGGCCATGTAATAGGCCCGTGCGAATAGCACCAGCACCACCAGCGTGGCAACCAGTATCAGGTAGCCAATTTGAGTGTGTTTATAGTTCATAAAATTAAGGTTGTTATCACTATTATATGTTTAAATGGGAATTCTGAATTTCACTTAACTGCATATGCGAACTTTTTGCTTATAAAAAAATTGTTATTCATTTTTTCACGCCATTCCATGCCTCTACTCTACCACCAATAATCCTTAAAGTAAAGAAAAAAGAGCCGAAAATAGGCTGGTTTTTAATAATGAATATTGACTTTTTAACAATTATTTTTTAAGATTGTTTCAAAGTGATTAGTCGAAACCAAGAGAAAGATCAGCAAAGAGGAATCGACATGGAAGCTTTGTTAATGTTATTTCAAGAATATTGTTGCAAGGAGGTGACCAAATGACTTGTCCAAGATGTCAAAAAGCAGTAGATAGTTATAGTAAGAAACCTTTCTGTCCTCCCAATGGCAGCATCCATGATGAAACATTTGTATGCGACCATTGCGGTCAAAAATGGTGGCAATATAACATTTATTATCACCTATGGTCTATGGTCAATGACGCTGCAACTTTTAAAAATATCAAAAGGGGTCTTCCGGAGCCAGTAGCTATTGGCAATCCAAGCAGAAATCTGCAATAACCTTCGAGTATTCTGTAAAGCCGTTTCCAGTGGGAACGGCTTCTTTTTATTTCAAGAAAAATATCTACAAGACAATGTGATATCAGCTATTATATTTTATGCTCCCAGGTCCAAAAAATTTATTTCTTCTGACTTTCCAAATATTCAAAAAATTCTTTGCCCCAAGCTAGAATCACGCCATTATCTTTTATAACTCTCAGTGATTTGTATTTGAAAAATTCTTATTCCTTTAATTTCAAATTATTCTTATGCCGGTCTTTGTCTCGATTCGTTTTCTTGTCCATATTTTTTTGAAACGCTTCGGTTAAGTCAATGCCCGTTTGATTGGCAATGCAAATAAGCACGAACAACACATCAGCGAGCTCATCTGATAATTTTTTTTCTTCGGACTTTTTAAAACTTTGATCTCCATATGTTCTAGAAATTATTCGTGCAACTTCGCCTACTTCTTCTGTAAGTTGAGCGAGCTGCGTCATTTCGGAAAAATATCTAACACCGATACTTTTAATCCAATCGTCCACAATTTTCTGAGATTGTTTAATAGTAATTTGAGACATAAAAATATTTTATAATTTCTTAAAACTTGTTATTATGCGAGGTTCTTTATTTTTTCATGCTTCCACTCTACCACCAATAATCCTTAAAGTAAAGAAAAAAAAGCCAAAATAAGCTGGTTTTATGATATAAAAAAATAAAAAACATCCACCGCTTGCACGCCAAGCGATGGATGAACCCTCTCATTATTTTTCTAAAGGGGAGATTAGACTGGTTTTTATTACTTGAATTTCGATCTAGCACGATCACAAATCTATTCTGCGCATTTACCCTCGCACGTGAAAAGTTTGTCCGGGTCTTTATTGCCAAATTCGCTTTCACATTTCTTGACGCAGGATTTGCAGCTTTCAAATTGGGGCGACTCTGCTAACTGACACCTGACGTCTTTCTTCTCACAGCTAGCATATTGCCTGCGTCTGTCGCCGAGCATGTAGCTCATCGTGCACATCTCAGGTGCATTGGGCCAGCAAACAATATCCAAGCCATGACAACTTTCCATATATCAGCAAATTTTTACATTGTCAGCGAAGCTTGCAAGAGGAAGCTTCTTCAAATCCTGATTTAAGAGCAATAAAAAAGCGAAGAATTTTAACCACATCGGAATCTTGCTTGTGCATCTCGGGAATTATTTCGACATTACTTTATCATTAAAATGCTTTAGAAAATAATCTCTCCCTTTTTCTTTTAACATCTTTTGGTTTTCAATAAAATCCTGTCCATATTTCAACCATCTTTTTGAAAATGATTTGAATTTTTTACATGGAAAATCATTGCACTCATAACAGTGAGTTATTCCTTTTTCTTTGCAACATAAATGAAATGTTGTGCATTTTTCACATCTTGAAAAATTTATTTCTGCACCTGAACAAGGCTTCTTATCTCGAATAAAAGTTGGACAGCCGCCGCAAAAAACTCCACAAGCTGGAATCCTACCATTATAATTCTTAATATTCTCCATAATAATTCCTTTAGAAATCATTAAATTAAAAGTCAGCAAATTATTTCTAGCACTACAATATCCGATAATGTCGCGCGCAGATGATCCGAAGTTTCTATTTCTCCTCATTGACGTTAATTCATAGTAAAGAGAAATAAAAATTTGGGTGAAAGAATTTTTTATTCCTTGGCGTTAATTAGATTTGGAAAAATTCTGTAACCGCATATGCAGGTGTTAGACGTTGTTTTATTTTTAAATTGCTCGTCCTTGACTTCTATGCAAAATCTATTAAGATTGGTACATCAACATCAAACAAAAGGAGGAAGGAATGGAAAAATTCATGGGTGGATTGTTCGCACTTTCATTGTTATTCGTAGGATTTTGTGAAATTCCCGGAATGATGGATCCGCGAGCAAAGGCAGTTCTTTTTATTATGGCAGCATCTATTTATTTGATAAAAACGCTTTTTTACAAAAAATAGAGAGATGTGGCCATCTCACTGCACCAGCTCACCTTGATTAAGGGGTGAGCTTTTTTATATAGTAAAGAGCAATTTAAAAATAAAATTTCGCCACAACGCGCGCGGATAATCCGAAGTTTCCCGAAGAAATCCCGAAGGGTTTCTGAAGGGGAATTTTGGATATCCGCTGATATGCGATGTATCGCTCCGAAGGAGAGATACAGAGCGTAGCAGCGGAGGTATCCGCGCGCGATATGCAAAATAGCAGCGACGTTAGGAGCGATATTTTGCATATCGTTTAAGAATATCTGAAGTCCTGCACTTTGGTTTCTGTGCACAAAACCTTAAATATTCTAAATTATTTGTTAATCTCATTATACCCTAAATTACAGCAAAACGGAAAAGTGCGGGATTTGGGAGAGAAAAATTTGCCCTCCTTGTAGATTTAACTGTGGCAAATTTTTTGAACCAGATATTCTTTGTTAAACGATGTTTTGTTTAAAAATATACTCCTTATTAAAAAGCCCTTTTGAAATTTTTTGTCGGCTTGACAGGAGTTTGATAATATGCTTAAATACTATGTCTAACCAGTTCAGACAAAAGTCAATCCAAACAAAGGAGGAATGAACATGTACAAGAATTGGAAGGAAATTTGCCAGATTACGGACACTCATTTTATGTGGGCACTGGCGCTACTTGACCTTACCACTGACTTTGGTCGTATGGTAATCGAGCGGTTTCCGGAGTACTTTTCAAACGAACAGCAGGCTGGGCCGATTCCGTTGTCGCTGATATTTGAAAAAGCCAGATCTGGCGAGACGGAAATGTTTTCAGAGGAATACATTGTCTCGAATGGAACCGTGGCAAAATTCAACATCCCGCTGGTTGAATTCGGAGTAGATGAGCGAGGTGCGGGCGATAACAATTTGCCGTTGCTTCCTCGTGAAATCGACTTTGAAAAAATTCGCGCCGACAACAACTCGAAAGCGGGTATGGAAGTTGAGTGGAAAGGAAAGCATCTGATTATGCTTGAATACAATGAGCATACCGGCAGCGTTTCTTTCGCACCCGCCGAGCTCATCATCATCGATAAGTAGAGGCCACGCTTGCGCCAGCGCCCCGTGTTGGATCGTTCAACTGAACTTTTCGCACGGGGCTTTTTTCTTTCCCAAAAAAATTTCAAAAGGGCTATCTAAATAAAAATATTTTTGAACAAAATTTCGTTTAATGTGCAGCTATGCGATGTCCCA
>DPJH01000039.1:9224-35878 GCA_003543115.1 Candidatus Moraniibacteriota bacterium | reverse complement strand
AAAAATTGGGCTTAAAATAGCTAAAAATAATCACAAAACAGATAAAAAACAGCTACGTTTACATTACTGATCTTGACTAATGTATTTTATTTGATATAATAGAAACACAGTTTGATGAAATGGTGGTCCGCGAGAGCGGGCTTTATTTTTTGAGAATTATTAAATTAATTAAAATTTAGATATAAATTTATGCCAAGAAAAAAAATAACAACTGAAAAAGACACCCAGACCAGCCGAATGGGCGATTTTGGCAGTGCCATTGCCGCTCTTTGCGAGGAAAAAGGAATTTCCAAAGAAAAGGTAGTCGAAACTATTGAAGCAGCTTTGGCTGCGGCCTATAAAAAAGATTATGGTAAAAAGGGGCAAAATATCAAAGCTGTTTTTGATGAAAAAACTGGAAATAGCAAGTTTTTCTTAGTGAAAGAGGTGATTGATGAAACTATGAGAGAATTTGTGGAAGAGAAAAGCGAAGAAGAATTAGAAAACAAAGAAAAAGAAGTGAAAACTGAAGAAGTGCTTGAATCTGATGAAGAAAGATTGCCCCGCTATAATCCTGAAAGAGATTTGACTGTAGAAGATGCAAGAGAAATTAAAAAAAATGCAAAATTGGGAGAAATAATTGAAATTGAATTGGAACAGCATCAAGATTATGGAAGAGTGGCCGCTCAGACTGCAAAACAAGTCATTATCCAAAGAATCAGAGAAGCGGAGAGAGATTCCATGTTTGATGAGTATAAAAACAGGGAAGGAGAAATCATTGCCGGAGTGGTTCAAAGAATCGAGGGAAGAAATGTTTTTATCGATCTTGGAAAATCAGTGGGAATTCTTTTTCCTTCAGAGCAGGCGCAAGGAGAGAGCTATCGAATCGGGCAAAGGTTGAAGGTTTATTTGGCTAAGGTAGAAGAAGGTTCCAAGGGGCCTGGAATAACCCTAAGCCGTATTCACGCCGAAATGGTGAGAAAACTTTTCGAATTGGAAGTTCCGGAGATTTTTGCCGGAACCGTAGAAATAAAAGCTATTGCCAGAGAAGCCGGAGACAGGACAAAGATAGCTGTATATTCAGCTGAACCCGGCATTGACCCGATAGGCTCTTGCGTCGGACAAAAAGGTACCAGAGTGCAGGCAGTAATCGATGAATTAGGAGGAGAAAAAATAGATATTATCCTTTGGAATGAAGATATTAAAAAATTCATTGCAGCAGCGCTTTCTCCGGCAAAAGTAGTGAGCGTAGATACCAGGGAAGAAAACAAAGAAGCGACGATTTCCGTGCCGGAAGACCAATTGTCTTTGGCGATTGGAAAAAGAGGGCAGAATGTGCGCTTGGCTGCAAAATTGACAGGATGGAAAATTGATATTTTAGGAGTTAAGGCTGCTAAAGAAGAGTCAGAAGAGGTTTCAGAAGAATCTATTTCCGAAGAAGAAAGCGAATAGAAAATTTTAATTTTTAAAAATAAAAAATATGAACTTATGGCATGATTTGGGGCTAGGCGAAGGAGCTCCGCAAGAATTCAATGTTATTATTGAATGTCCAAGAGGATCAAAAAATAAATATGAAATTGATAAGGAAACGGGACTGATAAAATTGGACAGAGCAATGAAAACTTCACAGGACTATCCGTTTGATTATGGATTTGCTCCGAAAACTTTGTGGGAGGATGGCGATGCGCTCGACGTTGTTGTTTTAACGACCTACCCATTGTATCCTGGGATCCTTTTGAAAGTTCGCCCTGTAGCTATAATGCACATGATTGATTGCGGAGACAGCGATGATAAAATAATTGCTGTACCGGCTAAAGATCCAAGGTGGGATGATATTTCTGATCTGGAAGACATCAACAATCACACTATCAAAGAAATGCAACATTTTTTTGAAACATATAAAACTATTGAAGAAAAAATTGTTTCAGTCGGAGGCTTTGAAGGGAAAGAAAAAGCCATAGAAGCTGTGATGAAAAGCATTGAATTATATAAGAGTAAGTTCTAAATATTATATTTAAATTTTTAATTTTTAAACAATAAGAAGATTGTTTAAAAATTATAAAATTCTGCAAATGATGATAAAAAAATTACCAAAGTCAGCAGTTGAATTTGAGGTTACGCTTGGATGGAAGGAATGGGAGAAATATGTGGATTTAGCAGTCAGCGAGGTTTCTCAGGAAATAAAAATTCCTGGTTTTCGTCCTGGAAAAGCTCCACGAAATATCGTAGCTCAAAAAGTGGGCATGGGAGTGCTCTTGAATAATGCGGCAGAAAAGGCGGTGCAGAAAAGCTATATTGATTTTGTGGTAAAAGAGAAATTGGATGTCATTGGTAGCCCTAAAGTGGAGATTGAGAAGCTTGAATTGGAAAAAGACTTGGTATATAAGGCAATAGTGGCGGTTATGCCAAAAGCCACGCTGAAAGATGAATATAAAAAAGAAGTGAAGAAAGTGAATGAAGAATTTTCTGCAAAGCCGCTTGAAGTAACCGATGAAGAGATTGCGCACGAACTTGAACATTTAGCCAGCAGCCGTGTTAAGTTGATAACCGTAAATCGAGAGGTGCGAAAAGATGACAGCGTAGAAATTGATTTTAGCGTTTCAGTGGAAAATGTGCCAATCGAAAATGGAACCAGCAAAAATCATCCTCTAGTCATTGGAAAAGGAGTTTTTATCCCTGGATTTGAGGATAATTTAATCGGAATGAAAGAAGGAGAAGAAAAAGAATTCGAGCTTAAATTTCCGGAAAAATATCATAAAAAAGAATTAGCAGGAAAATTAGCCAAATTTAAGGTTAAGATGAAATTAGTCCAAGAAAGACAAATCCCAGAAATCGGAGATGATTTTGCAAAATCATTGGGAGAATTTGAAAATCTTGAGGCACTCAAGAAAAATATGCAAAAAGGGATGAAGGAAGAAAAGGAAAGCAAGCACAAGGAAGAGAAAAGAACGAAGATCTTGGAAAAAATTGTAGATCATGTAGAGGTAGAATTGCCGGAAGTTATGGTTAAGGAAGAAGTGCAAAAAATGATGCTTGAGTTTGAACAGCAAATCCAATCTATGGGAATGAACTTAGACCAATATCTTGGACAGTTGAAAAAAGAAAAAAAGGATTTAGAGAAAGATTGGGAGCCGCAGGCAGAAAAAAGAGTAAAGTCCGCTTTGGCTTTGAAGGAGATCATTAGGCTGGAAGAAATTTCAATTGATGCAAAAGATGTGGAGTCTGAAATGAATAAAACCTTGCAATATTATAAAAATGTTAAGGATTTTGAAAAAAATGTAGATATGGAAAGATTATATTCTTATACTAAGGGAGTCCTGGAAAATGAAGAGGTTTTCAAGAGATTGGAAAAAATATAAATTATAGATAGGCTTTTCGTATTCTAAAAATTCTTAATTAGCGTTGAAATTCTATGGACAAAATTACTAACCAGTATCTTATTCCGACAGTTATCGAGAAAACCGGTTATGGAGAAAGAGCTTATGATATATATTCAAGGCTTCTCAAGGATAGGATTATTTTTTTAGGCGGACCAATTGATGATGTGGCGGCTAATAGCGTTATCGCTCAACTTCTCTTTTTGGATTCCGAGGCAAACAAAGATGATATTAAAATCTATATCAATTCTCCTGGCGGACAGGTCACGGCAGCTTTAGCCATTTATGACACCATGCAATATGTAAAAGCTGATGTTTCTACGATTTGCATCGGATTGGCTGCTTCGGCGGCAGCCTTGCTTTTGGCTGGAGGAGAGAAGGGGAAAAGAGTTATTCTTCCAAATGGAGAGGTTCTTATCCATCAGGTTATGGGAGGAGCTCAGGGCCAGGCCAGTGATATGCTTATTCATACGGAGCATATAGTAAGAATAAAAAAGAGACTGAATGAAATTATGGCAAAACATACCGGGCAACCGGTTTCCAGAATTGCAACGGACACGGATAGGGATTATTTTATGACGGCTGAAGAAGCGAAAAAATATGGGATAGTAGATAAAATTATAAAATAAACTTGAAATTATCGTTCCTGGCAAATAAATTTAAAAAGGCGTTCTAAGCTAAAGAGCGCCTTTTTAAATTATATAAAATAAAGTTATTGAAGCAATGGCAACAGGCTTTCACCTGTCATATCTTCCGGTTTGTGCAGCTCCATGAGCTCAAGAACGGTTGGAGCGATGTCTCCAAGCAGACCTTGAGGAGCCATATCGGTAATTGCTCTTTCAGTCCGATGATTTTCTCCGGTAACAAACCAAACAGGAACAGGGTTGGATGAGTGTTCGGTATTTATTTCTCCGGTAAGGCTATCGGAAACCTCTTCTGCATTTCCGTGATCGGCTGTTATGAGAAGACAGCCTTTTTTAAGAAGAACGACCGGGATTAGTTTTTCTAGACACTTATCAATAGCTTCTACCGCTTTTACGGTAGCATCGATCTTTCCAGTATGTCCGACTATATCGGCATTGGCATAATTTATAAGAATGAAGTCGTATTTTTCTTTTTCAACGTTTTCAATAACGGTGTCAGTTACTTCAACGGCGCTCATTTCAGGGGCTAGATCAAAGCTGGCAACATTTTTGGAAGGGATGATTATACGATCTTCTTTGGGGAATGGTTCTTCTTGTCCGCCATTGAAAAAGTAGGTTACATGGGCAAATTTTTCGGTTTCTGAAATGCGAAGTTGTGTTTTTTTTGCCCGGCTAATGATATTGCCTAGGCAATCAGTTAATTTTATCGGAGGAAAAGCTACTTTAGCTGGAAGTCCTTCTTCATATTGAGTCATAGTCACAAAATTTATATTCGCAAGTTCTTCCCGGGGGAATTTTGCAAATCCAGGCAGAGTAAAGGCTTTGGTCATTTGTCTTGCGCGGTCTTCTCGGAAATTAAAAAATATTATCGAATCTCCGTTTTTGACTGTGGCGACCGGTTTCCCATTTTCTGTAACAACGGCTGGTTCTATGTATTCATCATAGATGCCATTTTTATATGATTCCTCTAGATATTTGATTGTATCAGTTATATTTACTCCCTCTCCCTTAACAACGGCTTTATAGGCTTTTTCAATTTTTTCCCAGCTGTTATTTCTATCCATGCCAAAATATCTTCCTCCGATACTGGCTATTTTGCCTATTCCAATTGAAGATATTTTGTTTTGAAGATCTCTTATGGATTGAACTCCTGAATCTTGAGCGCAGTCGCGACCGTCAGAAAAAACATGGATAAAAACATTTTCTATTCCTTGATTTTTTGCCATTTCAAGCAAAGCATAGAGGTGATCAATATGGGAATGAACAGCTCCTTTACCGACCAACCCCATTAAATGCAAGGAAGAGTGGTTACTATTAGCAGCAGCCATTGCATTGAGAAACTCAGGGTTTTTGTAAAATGAGCCATTTTGAATGCTCATGGATATTCTTGGAAGACTTTGATAGATTATCTTCCCCGTACCAATGGTAATGTGTCCTACTTCTGAATTCCCACACTCTCCCCAAGGCAAACCTACGGAAATTCCAGAAGCCTGTATAGTTATATTGGGATAGAGATTATTAAGCTTATCAATGGTAGGTAAATTAGCTTCTGCTATGGCATTTCCTTTGGGGCTTTTTCCAATTCCCCACCCATCAAGAATAATTAGCACTACAGGTTTATACATAGAACAAGTTTTTATAATGTTTACATATGAATAATATCATTTTACTTTGTCTTTGACAAAAATCCTTCTCTATAATAAGATTTCATTAGACTGTTATATCTATATATGGAATGCTGTATCCGTGTTTATGGAAGGAATATGCGTTTCAAGGATATGAATGTCAATAATAATTTGTTTAAATTGATTTATTTATTGATAAATTTTTGGGTAATAATTGATGAAATTATTACAAATTAGTAAAAAATAGGAATGATCACAACTAATATTATTTATCAACTGAATAGAGTAAATCACCATGGAAATCATAATTGGCGCTTTGGGTTTGATTTTAGGCGCATCTTTTGGTTATTACACCAGACAATCAATTGCAAAAAAGCAATTGAATACAGCAGAAAGTAAGGCTTCAAAAATATTAGAGGAGACTGAAAAGAAAGTGCAGGAAATCGTAATTGAAGCAAAAAGCAAAGCCGTAAATATTTTAGAGGAAGCAAAAAAGAAAGAGCAGGAAAGAGAACAAAAAATATCTCGATCAGAGGAACGATTGGAAAAAAGAGAAACAACCTTAGACACTAAGATGGAAGAGATCGAGCGTGGAAGGGTTATGTTGGAAAAAAAGGCTGCAGAAATAAAGCAAATCAGAAAGGAAATTGAAGAAACCAGAGAGCAAGAGCTTAAAAGATTGGAAAAGATAGCCGGACTTTCCAAGGAAGATGCAAAAAACGTCCTATTGCAACTAACAGAAGAAGAAAATAGGGATATTATTGCAAAAAGAATAAAGGATTTGGAGATTAATGGACAAGAAGAGCTGAATAAAAAAGCTAAGGATATAATGACCTCAGCCATACAAAAATATGCCGGTTCTCATTCTGCTGACGTTACTACAAGCACGGTTAGTATTCCCTCTGATGAAGTGAAAGGTAGGATAATCGGAAGGGAGGGAAGAAATATAAAAACTTTAGAAAGATTGACCGGAATCGAAATTATTGTGGATGATACTCCTGAAGCGATAGTTATCTCTGGCTTCGATCCTATTAGAAGGGAGATTGCGAAAATTGCGATAGAGAAGCTTTTGGGTGATGGAAGAATTCACCCTACTAAGATTGAAGAGGCTGTGGAATTTGCAAAACAGGAAATCAATAATAAGATCAGAGAAGCCGGAGAGGCCGCTGTGTATGATGTTGGGGTTGCAGGATTGGAACCAAAAATCGTACAAATAATCGGAAGACTTCGCTATAGAACCAGTTATGGCCAAAATGCGCTTTTACATTCATTGGAGGTGGCGCATTTATCCGGAGCTTTGGCAGCAGAACTGGGAGCAGATGTGGCGATTGCCAAGAAAGCCGGACTTCTTCATGATATTGGAAAAGCCATAGATCATGAGGTTGAGGGAACGCATGTAGAAATAGGCATAAAGATTTTACAGAAATTTAATATTGGAAAGGAAATTATTGATGCTATGAAAGCGCATCATGAGGATTATCCATTTGATAATCCTGAATCTATGATTATTGCGGCTGCAGATGCGATTTCAGCCAGTCGTCCCGGAGCAAGAAAAGATACCCTGGAAAACTATTTGAAAAGATTGGGAGAATTGGAAGATGTGGTTAATTCTTTTGAAGAAGTGGAGAAAAGTTATGCAATTCAAGCAGGAAGAGAAATACGTGTTTTTGTTAAACCTGATAAAACCGATGATTTAGGAGCGATTAAATTGGCTCGCTCTATTGCTGATAAGATAGAGACAGATCTTAAATATCCTGGAGAAATCAAGGTGAATGTTATAAGAGAGACTAGGGCTCTTGAAGTAGCAAGATAAGGAAGATAACGGCATAAAAAGCGAGACTCATGGTATTACTTATATCTGTGGATAACCAGTTTGGCTTATTTTAGACAAAAGTAGTACAATATAGCAAGGAGATCGTTATTTAGATTTAATATAAAACTAGAAAGGCGGGTGAAATTATGACAAATGTAAATAAAGATGCATTGGTTAATGCAATTGCAACAAAAACAGGACAATCAAAAAAGGATGTAGAAGTTGTTATTGATACATTGATTGAGGAGATAACAAAATCAATACAAACCGGAAACAAGGTTACTTTAACAGGATTTGGAACGTTTAAAGTCTCTTCTAGAGCTGCAAGATTAGGTATTAATCCTCAAACAAAAGAGAAGATAGAAATTCCTGCAATGAAGGTGCCGAAATTTACTGCCGGAAAAACACTTAAGGAGGCTGTAAAATAGATTCACTTAAAATAAAAATCCTTTTTGCATAAAAAGGATTTTTATTTATGAAAAAGATAATTAAAGATTATGGATTAACAAGCAGGTTTATTATTTGCTTGTGATATTGACGAAAGTATAAAATAAATGTAATATCTATAAGTAATTAAAAAATAGAAGTGAGCATGTGACATTTGTTAATGTTACGTTGAAAAAGGTTGATAGATGCGGCAGGCGGGGCGTTGTGTAATGGTAGCGCGCTTGGTTTGGGACCAAGTAGTCCGAGTTCGAGTCTCGGCGCCCCGACAGCAATAGAAGTTGCTAAATTGTAATATTGTTGGTAAAATTCATATACACTAGGTTTCTTAGAAATCTAAGTAATCCGCCGTCGCTCATCTCCAGCGGGCTTTGCCCGCCGTAGTAGAGCTATGGCGAGACGAAAGTCTCCTTCGCGACTTCCCTAGCGGGCCTTGCCCGCTGAAAGTCGCTTCGGCGACTGAAAGCGGGTGTCGTATAGTGGCTATTATATCAGCCTTCCAAGCTGAGGAGGGGGGTTCGATTCCCCCTACCCGCTCCAAAAAACTAAAAGACCTTCTTTAGAGAGGTCTTTTAGTTTTTTGGCGATTGAAAATTATTTATCTATAAGCTAATGTTTTGATAGGAATAAAAAAGTGTATAAATTTGTATTTAAATGTATAATAGGGAGTGAGTATGGATATATCTAAAAATAATAGGAATAGAACATCTTTTTGGAGGAGGCGAGTCCCTTTTTCTTTTGTTTTTATTTTTTTGATAATTTTGAGCGGAATAATTTCTTGGTATACTCTAAATTTTCATGAAAAAATAGTTTTTGAATTTACCCAACCAAAGATAAATCCAAGTTCCGGGAAAACATCTCTTTTTCCCGGAGAAAAAGAGCGTTTAGAATGGCATTTTAAGCCTGGTCCGATATCAATGGAAAAAATACGGACTAATGGTTGCGTAGCTGACGGATTTTTATCCGGCTATGGTGAGAAAACGAAAGAAATAACACAGATGCTTAATCGCTCTAACTGTGTTTATCTCCATCGGGCGCTTGAAACGTGGTTGCGAAGACCTGACTTTAAGGAGGCTGAAAATATTATGGAAAAAGTTGAATTGCAGCCGGTGGTCTATGGAATGTTTATCGCAGAAGCTATTTCAACTAGAAAAAAATTTGAAGATGATGCAAGTGGAGAGAATTATCATTATGAAAAAATGTGTCGGGAGGGAACTGAAGGAAGGTGGGGCAACGAAACATGCATACCAAGCGTGAGTAATGTGGAATACAGGAGATATATAAAAGCTATTACGCGGCGAGCTATGGATATTGGAATCCAGAGTTTTTTGTTTGGACAGATCCAACTGCAAGACAAAGATCATAACTTTAAAGATACTGAAATGAAAAAAATATTGGAAGATATGCGCCAATATGCCAAAGAAAAGAAAATACAAATTATTATAGGCGCTCAAACTGATGATATCGTAGATGAAAAGTATCTACGAATGTTTGACTATATTGAGGGGGGTGTGGGAATTGACGCTGTTGGCAGGGTGGAGGATCAGCCTTGTTCCAGTAATTTTTCCAGCTGTTGGGCATTGCTTTGGGATAAGCGCTATAGTTCAAAGGCTAATAATGTGCTTCTTCATTTGGATTGGAGCGGATTAGTGTGGGATGATATGGGAAAATTTGCTAGAATGGATAAAGAAAAGAGAATTGAAACCATCCAAAAATTATATAACAAATTTAATGGAGGAAATACCGGCTTTCTTATGCCATTTCTAGCTGTTCTCAATAAAGAAAATGAGGGATGCTATGGACCAAATAAGAATTTTTATACTCCAAGTAAAAAATATAAATGCAAAGATGAGGATGAAATCAATAAGATAATACCTGAACCATAATAATTTTAATGCTATTGCTGATGTGTGATATAATGCTAAAATAATAATAATTTGAAACTATGAACAAAAAAATGGTCGCATTGATAGCAGCAATTTTTTTCTTAGGAGGATTGGCATTCTTCTTTTATCAAGAAAACAAGGATGAAAGTAATAAAATAATTATAAATAATAAGAATATGGAGTTAGAAATTAAAAAGGTAGCAGAGGGAAAAGGTGAAAGAAAGAGTAAGAATGGCGATGCCTTAGTAGTCCACTATACGGGCAAATTGGCTGATGGGACAAAGTTTGATTCAAGTGTGGACAGAGGAACTCCCTTTGAATTTGAAATAGGAAAAGGCATGGTTATTGCTGGATGGGAAAAAGGTATGCTGGACATGAAAGTGGGAGAAAAAAGAATATTGACCATTCCATCAGAAATGGCATATGGGTCAAAGGGGGCAGCAGGAATTATTCCTCCCAATGCTGTGCTTATATTTGATGTAGAGCTCATAGATATAAAATAGATATTGAAAAACAACTCGTTCCAGCGAGTTGTTTTTTTATTGGCCAAATTATGGTAGAATTATTCCATGTTTAGTTTATTTTTCAGGCATAAAATATCGATTATTTGTATCTTAGGATTTTGTGCTATTCTCGGGATCCTTTTTTATGCGGGCTTTTTTAAGGAAAGTACTTTTGTAATTGAAAATAGCAAGGAAGAAGATCTTTCCTTGAAACAAGAAGATCTTGATTTCAATGAAAAAAAATTGGAAATTAAGGATGAAAATGAAGAAAATGCTCGTAATGAACAAAAAAAATCTGTTATCAAAGAAAACGATGCAAAGAATTTATCACAAAAGGAGGATTTTGAACAAAAAAACGATCTTAAGATCATAAAAAAATTCGTTGGTTTTGGATATGAAGTCAGAAATTCCAGAGAGATAGATACAATTATTATTCATTCTTCTTATGATGCTTTAGGGTCAGACCCTTTTGATGTAGAGGGGATTATCAGTGAATATAAACAATACGGAGTCTCAGCTCATTATTTAATCGATAGGAGGGGTATGATATATCAATTAGTAGAAGATAAAAACATAGCTTATCATGCTGGGGCGGGCAGTGTTCCCGATGGAAGGAACGGGGTAAATGAATTTTCTATTGGAATTGAGATGGTTAATACAAAAAAAGATAAATACACTAACAATCAATATGATGCCCTAAATAGCTTATTAAAGCTATTAAAAAATAAATATAGAATAAAACATGTATTAGGGCATAATCAAATTGCGCCAGAAAGAAAAGACGATCCTTGGAATTTCGAGTGGAATAGAATACAATAAATTGATAATAATGTTATGAATATAGAAATTATAATTAAAAATAAGACCATTGAGGTTGTTTTGATGAGTGAAAATATGCCAAAGGATAATTTTTTCATCACTAAAGAGCATAGCTTATCGGAAGAATTGTTGCCATCAATAGATGATCTCCTTATAAGAAATGGACTTTCAACGGAAAATATCAAAAAAATGATCTTGAAATCTGATATGGGAGAAAATTTTACCACTCATCGCATAGCATTGACAGTAGTAAAAGCCTTTAATTGGTCTAAGACCTGTGGATAACTAGTGTATTAACTTTTTCGATAAATAATGTAATCATATAAAATGGCTTAACTCAGCCATTTTGTTTTTTATTGAATAATAATTAAAGAAAAAGAGATTCTTTTCTTGACAATATGTTTAAAACATTTATAATTATTAGTATACTTGTCAAGTTCTGCCAAGTCTTGACTAAAACTCGCGGTAAGCGAGTAAGCCTTCTTCAAGAAATAGGTCCGGGGGTAATATTTTCTTATTAACAAAGAAAATAAACTAAGAAAAAAGCTTGCAAAAAAACAATCAAATAATTTAATACTTAACTGTAAAATCTCATTCAATTTACTCGCTTTTAGAAAATAAAGTGAGTAATGGATAATGGGAGTATTTTTATGCTTAAAGTTCAAAAAACATTGAAGGTAAAAGATACCTTTGGCTCCGGATCTTCTTTATCGAAGAGAAAATTTTTTAAACAAATGTCCGTAGTTTCGCTTCCAAACTTGATTGAAGCGCAATTGAATTCCTATGACTGGCTTTTGGAAAAAGGAATCAAGGAATTATTATTGGAAATAAATCCTATCACAGACTTTACTAGCAAGGATTTGGAACTTTCTTTTGAGGATTATTATTTGGATGAACCCAAATATGATGAAGTGACCGCAAAAAATAAAAATATTTCCTATGAAGCGCCTCTTAGATGTAAAGTGAGATTAGTTATTAAAAGTACTGGAGAAATAAAAGAACAAGAAATATATCTGGGAGACTTTCCTATTATGACTGAGAGAGGGACTTTTATTATAAATGGAGTTGAGAGGGTGGTTGTTAGCCAGCTAATTAGAAGTCCTGGTGTTTTTTTTACCATGGATTATCAGAAAGGCAGAAGACTTTTTGGTGCAAAAATTATTCCAAACCGTGGAGCATGGCTTGAAATTGAGACTGATTTTGCCGGCGTGCTTTATGTAAAAATTGACAGAAAAAGAAAGGTGTCTTTGACATCATTGCTCCGAGCTTTTGGCTATGCATCTGAGAAAGAGCTTTTGAAGATGTTCTCTGATGTGGATACTGGAGAAATAAGCTATATAGCAGAATCTATCAGAAAAGATGCTGCCAAAGATCAGGCTGAGGGATATAAGGAAGTTTACAAAAGAATCAGACCAGGTGATTTGGCTACTGCTGAAAATGCCAAACAAATGATTGATTCCATGTTTTTTGATTTTGAAAAGTATGACTTTGGAAGTGTGGGAAGATATAGGTTGAATCAAAGATTGGAAACAGAGCTAGAAAATACTGAAGAGAACAGAGTGTTGCTTCGCGATGATTTAATCGCAATTGTAAAAGAAATAATCAAACTTAATAATAATCCAGCAGCACAAGCTGATGATATCGATCATCTTGGAAACAGACGAGTAAGAGCTGTAGGTGAATTGGTTCAAAATAAGCTTCGTGTAGGTTTTGCCCGAATGAGCAGAAACATCAAAGACAGGATGAGCACCTGTGATATTGAAACTGTTGTTCCTGGGCAGCTCGTTAATTCAAGACCGATCGCAGCTGCTATCAAAGAATTTTTTGCCAGTTCTCAACTTTCTCAGTTTATGGATCAGGTAAATCCGCTAGCTGAGCTTGAACACAAAAGAAGGCTTTCAGCGATGGGTCCAGGGGGTCTGACTCGCGAGCGGGCTGGATTTGAAGTTCGTGATGTTCATCATTCTCACTATGGAAGAATTTGTCCTGTAGAAACGCCGGAAGGTCCGAATATTGGATTGGTTGGTCACTTGGCAACATATGCTAAAATCAATGAATATGGATTTTTGGAAACCCCATACTTGAAGGTTTATACCGAAGTTGATAACTTAAGTGAAAAAACGATCGGTAGAATTTTACGAGAAGATGTTTCTGATTTTAAGGCCGGAACTTTGATAGATGAAAAAATAGCTGCTGAAATTGAAAAAAACAAGGAACAAAAAACTATTAAAATATTACCTTGGATAAGCAAAGAAATCGAGTATGTTAATGCAACTAAGGAAGATAGAAAAACTATAGCTCATGCCAATATTAAAACTGATGAAAATGGAAATATTTTAGATGAAATCGTAGGAGCCAGAGTAAAAGGACATGCCACAGAAATCGAAGCTTTTAAAATTGATTATATTGATGTTTCAGCTAAGCAAATGATTTCTGTAGCCACTTCTTTGATTCCTTTCTTGGAACACGATGATGCCAATAGAGCCTTGATGGGTTCAAACATGCAACGGCAGGCTGTGTCTTGCGTGAAGCCTCAAGCTCCGCTTGTTGGGACGGGAATTGAAGATAAGGCCGCTGCTGATTCAGGACAGGTTGTAATTGCCAAACAGGCCGGAGAAGTGATTGAAGTAGACGCTGATCACATCATTGTAAAAGAAGAAGCTCCGGCAGCTTCAAAAAAACCTTTCATCAAGAGAGAATATAACTTGCAAAGCTTTGTAAAATCAAATGCCTTTACCTCTATGAATCAGGTTCCTAGAGTAGAAAAAGGTCAGATAGTTAAGAAGGGAGAGATGTTGGCTGATGGCGCTTCAACTGATCATGGTGAATTGGCATTGGGACAAAACATTGTAGTAGCTTTCATTCCATGGGAGGGATCAAACTATGAAGATGCTATCATCATTTCTCAAAAGCTAGTAGAGGATGATCGATATAGTTCTATCCACATAGAAGACTTTTCTATTGATGTACGCGACACTAAGCTTGGACCGGAAGTGATCACTAGGGATATACCAAATATTGGAGAGGAAAGATTGAAAAATCTTGATGAAACAGGAATAATCCGAATTGGAGCAGAGGTTTCTTCAGGCGATATTTTGATAGGAAAAATTTCTCCAAAAGGCGAAGGAGATTTAACGAGTGAAGAAAGACTTCTTAGAGCTATTTTTGGGGAAAAATCTAGGGATGTGAAAGACAGTTCGCTGTATTTGCCCCATGGAGAATATGGAAAAGTAGTGGATATTAAAATATTTTCTCGAGAGCAGGGCGATAAGCTTCCTACAGGAGTAATCCAACAAATTCAAGTTTCAGTAGCGCAGCTTAAGAAAATTTCCGTAGGAGATAAATTAGCCGGACGTCATGGAAACAAGGGTGTTATTTCCAGAGTGGCTCCGGTTGAAGATATGCCATATCTTCCAGATGGAACACCGGTAGATATGATCTTGAATCCTCTTGGAGTAGCTAGCCGTATGAATATCGGACAGATTTTGGAAACTCATCTTGGTTGGGCGGCTTTGAAACTAGGATATAAGGTTGCAACCCCAGCCCTTGAAGGTGTGACTGAATCTCAAATTAAAGGTGAATTGGAAAAGGCAGGATTGCCAGTGACTGGAAAAATAAAACTAGTAAACGGCAGAACGGGAGAAAAATTTGATAATGAATCAACAGTGGGTGTTATGTATGTCATGAAGCTTCATCATTTGGTTGATGACAAGATACATATGCGATCCATTGGACCATATTCATTGATTACACAACAGCCTCTTGGAGGAAAAGCTCAGTTCGGAGGACAAAGATTCGGAGAAATGGAAGTGTGGGCTTTGGAAGGTTATGGAGCAGCTTATACTTTGCAAGAAATGCTTACGATCAAGTCTGATGATGTAATGGGAAGAAGCAAAGCTTATGAATCAATCATT
Organism: Candidatus Moraniibacteriota bacterium; assembly: GCA_003543115.1. Classification (GTDB taxonomy): domain Bacteria; phylum Patescibacteriota; class Minisyncoccia; order Moranbacterales; family UBA2206; genus UBA8518. Next base: position 20,874 of record DPJH01000039.1, on the reverse strand, counting down.
AAAGGCGAGCTAATAAAGAGTCCTAATTTACCGACATCTTTCAATGTTTTGGTAAATGAATTGAAAGGATTAGCATTGAATGTTGAACTTATGGGCGTTAAAAAAGAAGAGGATGACGAGGATGAGGAGCGAGATTATGATTCATTGAAAAAATAAGCTTTTTGTTTAAAAATTAATTTCTAAATTTCAAATTTCTAATTTATAAATAATTTGTCGATAAATTGTTAAAAACAATAAACGTCGTTAGAAAATTTAAAATCTAGATTTGAAAATTAATATTTATGGATTCTATTACAAAAGTAAGTGATTTCAATAGCGTAAGATTGAAATTGGCTGGCCCAAATCAAATATTGGAGTGGTCAAACGGTGAAATTACAAAGCCTGAGACAATCAATTATCGAACACAGCGTTACGAAAAAGACGGACTTTTTTGTGAAAAAATTTTTGGACCATCTCGTGACTGGGAATGTTATTGTGGAAAATATAAAAGAATCCGCTATAAAGGAATAGTTTGCGATAAATGCGGAGTTGAGGTGACTAGATCAAGCGTAAGGCGCGAACGAATGGGGCACATTCAATTGGCTGTTCCAGTTTCTCACATTTGGTTTTTGAGAGGAGTTCCAAGTAAAATTGGATTGGCTTTAGGTATGAGTCCTCAAGAACTGGAAAAAGTTATTTACTTTTCAAATTATATTATTTTAGAGGTTGATAATGAAGCGAGAGAAAAATCACTTGCTCAATTAGAACAAGAATTTAAATCTAAACAAAAAGAGATTGCGAAGCTAGAGGGAGATGCTAAAGAAAGTAAGACTGATGAACTGAAGGGCATTTATCGCACAGCCAAAGAGGAACTTAAAGGTTTGCAAAGATTTCAAATTATCACAGAAGTAGAATACTTCAATCTTTCTACTAAGTATGGACAAGTTTTTTCAGCTGGAATCGGAGCGGAAGCAATCCGCACGATTTTGGAAAATTTGGATATGAAGGCTGAGATAGATATATTGAAAAAAGATTTGGTGAATGATGATATAATTGATAAGAAAAAGATTCTTAAAAGAATTAAGCTTTTTCAAGGATTTATTAACGCTCAGCTGCAACCGGAATGGATGCTTCCAACTGTAATTCCTGTTATTCCGCCAGATCTGAGACCAATGGTAGCATTGGACGGAGGAAGATTTGCAACTTCAGATTTGAATGACCTATACAGAAGAATTATCAATCGAAATAATCGTCTTAAAAAACTGATTGAAATAGGCGCTCCCGAAGTAATTACGAGAAACGAAAAGAGAATGCTTCAGGAGGCGGTGGATGCCTTATTCGATAATAGTGCCAGAAGAGGACAGGTTAGCGTGACCGCCTCAACAGGGCAAAGAAGAGCCCTTCGATCCCTTGCTGATACATTAAAAGGAAAGCAGGGACGTTTCAGACAAAACTTGCTTGGAAAGAGAGTTGATTATTCCGGGCGTTCAGTTATTGTGGTCGGACCAAAATTAAAATTGCATCAGTGTGGATTGCCAAAGAAAATGGCATTAGAGTTATTTAAGCCGTTTATTATTAATAAGTTAATTGAAAGAGAATTAGCTTATAATGTTAGAAGCGCTGGAAAAATGGTGGAAGGAGAAAGTGAAGAAGCTTACGAAATCTTGGACGAAATTATTTCTCATCACTACGTAATGTTGAATCGTGCCCCGACCCTTCATAGGCTTTCAATCCAATCTTTCCAGCCGGTTCTTATTGAAGGAAAAGCCATCCAGCTTCATCCTATGGTTTGTTCAGCTTTTAACGCTGACTTTGACGGAGACCAAATGGCGGTACATGTTCCTCTTACGGATAAAGCTAGGTGGGAAAGTGAGAATCTGATGCTTTCAAAAAGGAATCTACTGAAACCAGCCAGTGGTGATCCAATCATTACTCCAACTCTGGATATGGTGTTGGGCTGTTACTATCTGACACATATTTTGAAAGGAGCAACGGGAGAAGGAAGGATTTTCTCTTCGTTCGATGAGGCTATTATGGCCTATGAATTGAAACAAATCGATGTAAGAGCTGAGATAAAAGTTTTGCATGAGGGGAAAATATTAGAAACATCCGCGGGAAGAATCAAACTTAATGAAATTATTCCTGAAGGCGTAGAATATCTAAATTATGAAATGACCAAGAAAGAATTGAAGCTTTTGGTAGCAAAAGTTCTTGAGACTTGTGGACCTGAAGAGACAGCTCTTTTCGTAGATAAAATTAAGGATCTTGGCTTTGCCTCTGTTACCAAATCAGGAATTTCTTGGGGAATGGCTGACTTGAGCGTGCCAGCAGTTAAATCGGATATTATGGATGATGCGGAAGAAAAAGTAGAGGTTATCAAGCAACAATTTAACATGGGTCTCTTGACTGAAAGTGAAAGAAAAGGCCAGGTTATTGAGATATGGAACAATGCAAAGAATAAAATTACTGATGCTGTGAGAGAGGGAATCGATAAGGAAGGCCCGGTATATTCCATGGTTTATTCTAAGGCTAGAGGTTCCGAGTCTGTAGTAGTGCAGATGGCGGGAATGAAGGGTCTTATGGCTGGCCCAACCGGAGAAACGATTGAACTTCCAATTAAGAGTTGTTTTAAAGAAGGTTTAAATGTGTTGGAATATTTTATTTCTACTCATGGAGCAAGAAAAGGTATGGCCGACACCGCTCTTAGAACTGCAACAGCTGGATATTTGACCCGAAGATTGGTTGATGTTTCACAGGATATAATTATTCGCGAAGAAGACTGTAAAGATAAGGAAGGCGCATACTTATATAAAGAAGACTCTGACAGGATTGGACAGAGCTTTGCTAGCAGAATTATTGGCAGAGTAACATTAGAAGATATTGCTCATCCGCAAACAGGAGAAGTTATTGTCGAAAAAGGAATTTTGATTAGCAAGGAACAAGGAGAGACAATTGAAAAAGCTGATGTTTCAAAAATAAAGATTCGTTCTCTGGTGACTTGCAAAACTCCAAGAGGTGTTTGTCAAAAATGTTACGGATTGGATTTAGGCAGAGGCCACTTGGTTCAATTGGGTCAAGCTGTAGGAATTGTAGCAGCTCAAGCGATCGGAGAGCCAGGAACCCAGCTTACTATGCGTACTTTCCATATCGGAGGGGTAGCGGGAACTGATATTACACAGGGTCTTCCTCGTGTGGAAGAAATCTTTGAAGCGCGTCCTCCCAAAGGAGAATCTGTCATATCAGAGGTAGATGGAAAAGTGGTGGAAATTTCCAACGGAGACAAGACGATTGATGTTAAGATTGAAATAGAAGGGAAAAAGAAAGTGATTAAGGAATATCAAATTCCAATGGGAAGCACCGTCAGAGTTTCAGAAGGAGACTTGGTTGGAAAAGGTTCAAAACTTTCAGAAGGAAATATTGATTTGAAAAAGCTATACAAAGTCATGGGTTGGGAAGCGGTCCATAGATATATTGTTAAAGAAATTCAGGAAATTTATGCTTCTCAAGGCGAAGGAATCAATGACAAGCACATCGAAGTTATTATTAAGCAAATGTTTGGACGTGTGCAGGTGATAGATGCTGGATCAACGAGTCTGATGGGAGGAGATATTGTTGAAAAAGAACAATTCAAGGAAGTAAATGAAAAAGCGAAGGAAAATGGCGGAGAAAAAGCTACTGCAGAAGAACTTTTAATGGGAATTACGAAAGTAGCTCTTTCAACCGAAAGCTTCTTGTCAGCCGCTTCTTTCCAAGAAACAGCCAAGGTGCTCATTAATGCTGCTGTAGAAGGAAAAGAAGATCAANNGAGAAATAAAAAATTCTAAAAAACACCCTGAAATACGGGTGTTTTTTTTTGAGAAAAAGTATGCTAAAATAGAAAAGTAAGCATAATTTTGAAGCAGTAATAAGGATAAAAATGGGAAGAAAAAAGAAAGTTAGCAAAGAAGAGTTAGAAGAATCAGAAAAAGAAGGAAGATTTGAATTTGATATAACCGGAGATGCAAAAAGAAGTATTGCAGCTGTTTTTTTGTGGGTGCTGGCAGTGCTGGTTTTGTTGGGTTTTTTTGGAAAATCAGGTCCTACGGGAGGATATTTAGGGAATGGCGTGGCTATGATAATCGGCTGGGCGAAATGGGTTTTCCCTTTCTTTCTTATTATGGGTGGATTGATATTGATATTGCGCAAAGAAACTTCTTTTTATATTTCGAAGTTGTTGGGACTTTTTTTGACTTTCGTCAGTTTGACAGGTATTTTCCATTGGATCATATATCTATCATACGGACTTGAAAAAATGGGAATGAGGGCGGGAGAAGGATCTGGGGGGGGATATGTGGGGTATGGAGTGGCTTATGTGGCAATCAAATTTCTTGGGTCGGCTGGAGGCTTGGTGGTCATATTGGCTTTGCTATTAGTAGGGATAATCGTAGCTTTTAATTTTTCTATTGTTAGTTTTTTTGAAAAATTATTTAAAAAGAAAGAAGAGGAAGATGTTGAATTTGTAGAAGAGAGCGATGTGGATGAAGATGCTAAATTGGAAGAAGAGACAGTCCAATTGGAAGAAAATGTTGCCAATGAAGAATTGGAGACTATAAAAAATAAAAAAATAAAAAAAATTGACGGAGATAATGATAATATTGGAAAAATAGAATTTGTGGAAGGTCCGGATCAATATGTTGATGAAGATTTTTTAGAAAAAATATCCAATACTTCCGTGAAAGCTAGAAAAAATACGAAGAAAAAAGTTGTTGAAAATGATTGGAAGTTTCCACCGCTCAATTTATTGGAAAAAAGTTCTGGCACAGCTAAAGGAGGGGATGTTAAAAAAAATGCAGAGATTATTGAGAAAACCTTGCGATATTTTGGTATTGAAGTGGAGAGAGGAGAAATTCTTACTGGACCCTCGGTAACCCAATATAGCTTTCGTCCTGCGGTAGGAGTGAAAATTTCCAGAATACTAGCCTTGCAAAACGATTTGGCTTTGGCTTTGGCTGTTCATCCTATAAGAATTGAAGCTCCTATTCCGGGAAAATCAATGATTGGAATAGAGGTTCCTAATAAATCTTCGGCTATTGTTCGCATGAGAGATGTCTTGGAAAGTATTGAATTTTCAGAGAGAAAATCTAATCTTGCGTTAGCTCTCGGAGAAGATGTGAGTGGCAACTATGTCTTTGGAAATCTTGATAAAATGCCTCATTTGATGGTAGCTGGAGCAACTGGTACCGGAAAATCAGTAGGCATTAATTCAATCATTATGGCGCTTTTATATCAGAATTCCCCTAAAGATCTGAAGATGATAATGGTTGATCCTAAAAGAGTGGAACTTTCTGTTTATAATGGAATCCCTCATCTTTTAAGCGAGGTGATCGTGGATAATAGCAAGGTTGTCAATGCTCTTAAATGGGCGGTGGGAGAGATGGAGAGAAGATATCGACAACTTCAGGATTCTGGTTCGCGCGATATTGTTTCTTATAATGAAAAAGTAGAGAGCGGAGAAACAAAAAAAGTTATCGATCCTGATACTGGAGAAGAGACGAAAATAGATTTGGAAAAACTGCCGTACATAGTAATTATTATTGATGAGTTGGCTGATTTGATGGGAAGCCATGGGAAGGAAGTTGAGGGAGCTATCGTCCGATTGGCTCAAATGGCGCGTGCTATCGGAATTCATTTGGTTGTTTCCACTCAAAGGCCATCAGTAGAAGTCATTACTGGATTGATTAAGGCAAACATTACTACAAGAATTTCTTTTCAGGTGGCCACGCAAATTGATTCCAGAACTATTATTGATATGGGTGGAGCGGAAAAATTAATCGGTCGAGGAGATATGCTCTATTTATCATCCAGTTCTCCAAAGCCTAAGAGAGTACAGGGGGTTTTTATTAGCGAGGAGGAGGTTAAAAAAGTAGTTAAGTTTATTAAAAATCAGAAGGTAGATATAATTGAGGAGATTAGCGATAATATTGCAAAGCAGTCTGCAGATGAAGCGGCTTTTGATTTTCAAAATTCAGAAAATAATGAGGGAAGTTCTGAGGATGCTCTTTATGAAACAGCTAAAGAGGAAGTGGAAAGAGCAGGAAAAGCTTCCGCATCTCTTTTGCAGAGGAGACTCAGGATCGGTTATTCAAGAGCAGCCAGGATATTGGATATCTTAGAAGATAAAGGAGTGATTGGCCCGGCAGATGGATCTAAACCCAGAGAAGTTTATACTGCAGAAAATAAGCCTCATTATGAAGATAAGACAGATGATCAGCAAATGAGGGATAAGTGGCAAATATAAGCTATTGCATATAAATAAAAATAAAAATAAATTCGAAAGACGGTTCAATTGTGGGTAAAATCACTTTTGGAAATGCATTCTTTTGAATTTTTTATTTTTCTTATGAAAAGTGTTTTTACAAAAAAAAGTGTGCGTACGCTGACCTTAGGAGAAAAACTGAGGAATCTTCGCAGTGAAAAAAGAATTAGCCTGGGAGAAGTGTCCAGGATGACAAAAATCCAAGTTAAATATTTGGAATGCTTGGAGGCAGGCGAATATGATAAGTTGCCGGTAGATGTATATGTTAAGGGATTTCTCCGAGGGTATGCTCAGTTTTTAGGGGTGGATGATAGTATTCTTATGAGATTGTATGAAAAAGAAAAAGGTATAAAAAGTAATTTAGAAAGAGTATCTTCTAACAAAGAGCCAAAAAAAGAAAAAATAGATATATCCCCATTTCTCATCACTCCTAAGGTGTTAGGTTTTTTAGCTTTTAGCTTTTTTTTCTTAGGTGGAATATTTTATTTATATAAGGAAATTGATGCGTTTGCAAATACGCCAAAACTCATAATTATAAATCCGGCTCAAAATTCAAGCGAAAACGATAATTCAGTAATAGTGGAGGGTATCACAGACAAGGATGCAAGAGTTTTTATAAATAACCAACCTATTTTAGTTTCTGATGAAGGCAGATTCAGTGAGAATTTAGCTTTGCAATCTGGCACAAACACTATTAATGTCAAAGCTATTAATCGATTTGATAAAATAAAATACGATGATTTAGTGATTCAATCCAATTATGAGCAAGAAGAAATAAAAGAAAATGATGTTCAGAAAGAGGAGGTTTTGGCTGAGCAGAATAAAATACCTATAGAGGTCAGGGTTGATCCGGGTCCGGTGTGGGTAAGCATTGAAACGGATGATAATCTTGTTTTTAGCGGAACAATGTTGACCGGAGCGACGCAATTTTTTTTAGCTAATGAAAATATTGTCATTAGTTCAGGGAAGGCTAATGCAACCTACATAAAGTTTAAGGGAAACGATATCGGAACTTTAGGCTCTGGGGATGAACCGATAAGGGGAGTTACTTTCAATAAAGATACGAAATATTAGCTTAGGTAAGCATTTTAGAAATATTTTCTTTCAGTATTATTGCTGAAATGTCCATGTGTTTATGGGATGAATAAAGTTATCCACAATAATAAAAACTTGCAGAAAATTATGATAGTGATATAATATCATCAATAAGCATGAAGTTAATTTTATAAACTAAAATAAAAAAATGAAAGAAGAAAAAGGAAGGTCCATAGAAACAGTAGTGGATTCGATCAAAGAAAAATTTGGAGAGGGGATAATAATGAAGCTAGGTGATGTAAAAAAAGTTGACGTAGAATCAATTCCAACAGGCGCCATATCATTGGATATCGCTTTGGGGATAGGCGGCATACCTAGAGGAAGGGTAATTGAAATTTATGGTCCAGAATCTTCAGGAAAGACAACCCTGACTTTACATATAATTTCTAACGCGCAAAAGGCAGGCGGTGTAGCGGCTTTTATTGACGCCGAACACGCATTGGATCCTGAATATGCAAAAAAAATAGGAGTAAACATAAATGACTTGCTCATATCTCAACCGGATAACGGAGAACAGGCCTTAGACATTGTTGAGGCTCTTGTTAGTTCTGGAGCTGTCAGTATTATCGTAGTCGATTCTGTAGCAGCGCTGGTGCCAAAAGCTGAGATTGAAGGAGATATGGGAGATCAGCATATGGGAAGACAAGCAAGGCTCATGTCGCAAGCATTAAGAAAGCTTACTTCCATAGTGGCTAAATCAAACTGTACGGTAATTTTCATCAATCAGATAAGAATGAAGATTGGTGTTGTTTTTGGAAACCCGGAAACTACCACAGGAGGAAACGCCCTAAAATTTTATTCTTCAGTCCGTGTTGAAGTGAGAAAAGCTGCACAAATCAAAAAAGGGGAGGAGATAGTAGGAAATAGAGTTAAGGTGAAAATAGTAAAAAACAAAGTAGCTCCACCATTCAGGACGACTGAATTTGATATAATGTACAATGAGGGAATATCCGCTTCGGGTGATCTTTTGGATACAGGAGCAAAATATGAAGTAATAGTTAAAAAAGGAAATTCATACAGTTTTGGTGAGAATAAATTAGGCGTAGGCAGGGAGGCGGCCAAGCAAGCTGTTAAAGATGATCAAAAATTAGCCAAGGAAATAGCTAAAGAGATCAATAAAAAATTAAAAGAACTAGAAGCTTCTGCTTGACTTTTCACTGTAGATCCTGTATAATTGATACATAAGAGTAAAAAACGGGTGTAAAAATCTCGTTTTTTCTTTTTTTAAATAATTAACAAAAACAAAAATATGGAACCAAAAATGAATCATGAGTGTCCTCATTGCGAGGCAAAAGCTCAAGAGGAAAAAGTAAATGAAGAAATGGGATTGGCAATCTTGATTATGTTAATGCCAGCCATGACTTTGACAATGTTTTCTAGTCTTGGATTATTCTAAACAAAAGCATAATAAAAAATCCCTTAAGGGATTTTTTATTATGCTTTTATTTTAAGCTCTGCTTACATATTCTCCTTTTTCTGTATTGACAATTATCTGGTCGCCTTCATTAATGAAAAGTGGAGCAGAAATTCGAAGGCCTGTTTCTAAAGTAATCATTTTGCCTCCGGTAGAAACAGTGTTGCCCTTGATTCCAGGAGGAGCTTCAGTTACTTTTAGAGTCACCTTAACAGGCATTTCAATGTTAATAGGAGTTGAATTGAAGTTGAGAACAACAATCTCAGTTCCTTCGATCAAGTAGTCGGTGCTATTTCCGAGGACGGTTTTAGGAAGGGAAAATTGTTCATAGGATTCGTTATCCATAAAAGAATAATTATCACCTTCTTGGTAAAGATATTGTGCTTTGGATTTGGAAATATCAGCTTCTTCAACTTGTTCAGATCCCTGAAAAGTTTTTTCTAAAACTGATCCGGTGACTAAATTTTTCAATCGAGTTCGCAGAACCGACCCAGCTCTGCCGGTTTTGGAATGCTCATGATAGAGAACCGCGTAGGGAGCACCATCAAGAACAATATTTTTTCCTGTTTTAATTTCGCTTATATTTAACATGCAAATACTTCGCGAATGAGAAAGCAAATTAATGCAAATGACGTTCAATTAGAACTTGCTTATGCAATTCGCGTTAATTACGACTTATTTAACTACAAAAGGCACAAGAGCCATAGTGCGAGCTTTTTTAATTGCTGCTGCCAGCGCTCTTTGGTGCTTAGTGCAAGTTCCGTGTCTTTTTGGAGGATAAATCTTTCCTTGTGAGTTGGTAAATCTTTTGATAAGATAAACGTCCTTGAAGTCTATTTTATCCATTTTCATATCGCAAAAATGGCAAATCTTTTTTTCTGCTTTTGTAGGTTCGTTATTGTTATAAATCTTCATAGTGTTATAAATTGCGAATTATTCGTTAATTTTTTCTGGTTGTTTGATTGTCAGTGTTTAATTATCGGGTTGCTTAGAAGGGAACATCTTCCAGTCTGATTTCATCCTGTTCTTCATCCAGATTAATAGTGGGTATTTCTTCTTCGACAGCTTTTGATTTATTGTCTGTATTTTGTTTTGCAGCAACAGGCTTATTGAATGATCCTGGCATGTTTGATCCTCCTTGGGCACGAGAACCTAGTTGCATGTTTTCCGCGATGACCTCAGTTACTCTTCTTTCAGATCCGTCTTTGGCAGTGTATTTTCTGGTTTCCAGTCTTCCTTCAAAAAAAGCTTCTTGGCCTTTGGTCAGATATTGGCCGGCTATTTCAGCTAGTCTTCCCCAAAGTATGATATTGTGAAATTCTGTCTTGTCCTGTCTTTGTCCGCTTTTATCTTTCCAGAATCTATTGGTAGCTATGCTTATTGTGGCCACTGATTGACCTCCCGGGGTGTTACGAATTTCTGGGTCGCGAGTTAGTCTGCCGACAAGAATGACTTTGTTTACGTTCATTTGTTTTATTGTTCATAGTTGCGAATCATAAGATAAAATATTATTTAATTCGCAAAGATGTACGCGTTAGATATTAAGAATTTCTTCTAATTTTTTATCAATATCTTCTGTCTCTTTTTTTTCTGCCGGGATGCTTTTTTCTATGGATTTAGGAGTTTTTTCTTCTGATTTTGAAGGAGCGGATTTTTCTGAAGCCTCCTGGGTTTTTCTTTCCGGTCTGTTGAAAGCTGCTCCGATTCTTTCTTCTTTTGTTTTTAGTTCTGGAAGTTCTGAAGCATTGCTGATGATGGAACGCAAAATTCCAGTGTGAAGATTCAGTTTTCTGGTTATGCTTTGAATTTTTTGAGTGTCTTCGATTTCAAAGCGACGAGCCACGTAGAAGCCATGGGTTTCATGTTTGATTTCATAAGCAAGCTTTCTTCTTTCTACAACTTCTTTTTCTTCGAATGCACCGCCTTCAGTGGTTATGATTTCTTCGGTTGCTGCTTTGATTGCCTCTAGTTCGGTTTCTCTGGAACCGGCAACTAGATAGAATAGTTCGTATTTCATAATGCTAATTATTGCGAATTATAGACGAATGTAAGCAAATATGATTGCATTTGCACTCGTGAATATTCGCGGTTTGTTTATTAATAAAATTACAAATTAAAAGTCCCCAAAGAAAGCCTTTCCTTGCGGATTTTTAGCCTCTTATCTCTGATAGAATATCAAAGCGAGAGGATAATCGGACTTTCTAAGTTGTGTTTAGTTTAACTTATTTATAATTTTTAGTCAAGATTTATGGGCTAAATCTTAAATTCCACCACATCTCCGTCTTGCATGACATAATCCTTGCCTTCGGTGCGAAGTGTGCCTAGTTCGCGAGCCTTGCTCCAGGAACCGGCCTCAAGAAGCTTGTCCCAATGGATAATTTCGGCCTTGATGAATTTATCCTTGAAATCATTATGAATGGCAGTCCCGGCCAAGGGCGCCGTCCAGCCTTTTTTGATGGTCCAAGCGCGGGTTTCTTCCACTCCGGTCGTGAAAAATGTGATCAGCCCCAAAATAGAATAGGCTTTGACAATCAGTTTATTGATATTAGACTCAATGCCCAGTTCTTGGGCCTCTTCCGAAGTCATGTCAATAAGTTCCTCCTCGATCTTAATATCGAGCTTAACATGATTTTTATTTTCCAGGTTGTCAGATAATTTTTGATTGATATCCGCTACATTATAGATAAATAGGAAAGGTTTCATTGTGAGAAGAGATAGTTCACGAATTATGATTTTAGTGTTTTCTTCTTCAAGATCAAGGCTTGTTTCGTTAGCCAGTTTCCCGGCTTCCAGATTTTCGTTTATTTTATTAAGAATCGCTAATTGTTCGCTGGCATTTTTTTTGTTGCCACGGACATCTTTTTCTA
>DPJH01000039.1:0-9183 GCA_003543115.1 Candidatus Moraniibacteriota bacterium | reverse complement strand
GCCGGAACGATTCTTTTGGTCTGGCTCATGGCAGAAAGCTTGTCCAGGCGCTCATCCGGTACTTTGACGATGCCCACATTGGGTTCAATGGTGCAGAAAGGATAATTATTGATATCTACTTGAGTTTTAGTGAGGGCCTTAAATAGAGTTGATTTTCCGACATTTGGCAGTCCGACGATTCCGATTTTCATAGGGTTACAATAGCTATATTGCTATATGGTTAAATTGTTTGAATAAATACTTTTTAAATGATAAGATATTAATAGCAATTTAGCAATATAATAAGTTAATAAATAATAAAATATGAAAGAATCTATCTTCAAGGCTTATGACATTCGGGGAATTTATCCCACAGAAATAAATGAGATGGATGTTTACAAAATTGCCAAGGCGTTTTGTGAATATGTAAAACCGAGCGAGGTGGTGATAGGAGCAGACGTAAGACTTTCTTCTCCTAGTCTTAAGAAGGTGGCTATAAAAGCAGTGACTGATCAAGGAATAAAAGTAATCGATGTTGGAGAAATTTCAACGGACATGCTTTACTTTTCAGTGGCCCATTATGGTTATGCGAGCGGATTTTCTTTGACAGCTTCTCATAATCCGAAAGAGTATAATGGGATGAAAATGGTGCGAGAAGACTCCAGGCCGATTTCTTCCGACAGCGGATTATTTGAAATTCGAGATAGGGCTTTTAGTATGGAACTAGGCGAAGATGTTTTGGAGGGAGAAATAAATAAATCTTTGATAGAGAAAAGAGATATCTTATCCGACTATGCGGATAAGATAAAGAGCTTTGCTGATTTTTCAAAATTTAGGAATTTTAAAATTGCGGCTAATCCCAATTTCGGAGTGGCGGGAAGAGCTCTGGATAAGGTTTTAGAAGGCACAAATATAACTGTGGAAAAATTGAATTATAATCCGGATGGAAATTTTCCTAAAGGCCGGCCTGATCCGCTTATTCCGGAAAACCGAGACGAACTTTCAAAATTGGTAGTAGAGAAAAAAGCTGATTTTGGGGTGGCTTGGGATGCGGATGCTGATCGTTGTTTTTTCTTCACTGAAAAAGGAGAATTTGTCGAGGGTTATTTCATCACAGCGCTTTTAGCTAAAATATTTCTAGAAAGAAAATCCGAAGAGAAAATTATTCATGACACTCGTTTGACTTGGGCGATTGAAAAAATAGTCCAAGAGAAAGGGGGAATAGATGTTGCCACTAAAGCCGGGCATTCTTTCATTAAGGAAAGAATGAGAAAAGAAAATGCGGTGTTTGGAGGAGAAATGAGCGCTCACTACTATTTTAGGGATTATTTCTTCTGCGACAATGGAATGATTCCTTTGGTTATGCTCATGGAATTTTTATCTTCTCAGGAAAAAACTTTGTCTCAAATCATGCATGAAATGTTTTGGAAAGATTATTATGTCAGCGGAGAAATAAATTCTGAAGTAAAAAGCGTGAAAGAGGTTATTGAAAAAGCAACAAACATATATTCTTCAGGGGCGATAAAGATCGACACGACAGATGGAATCTCTATTGATCATGCTGATTGGCGGTTTAATTTCCGAGGATCTAATACTGAGCCGGTAATCCGTTTAAATGTGGAGGCTAAGTCGCAATCTTTGATGGAAGAAAAAAGGGATGAATTGTTGAAACTGGCAAGAGGATAAGATTGATCAGGCTTTTTAAAAACCGCCCGATTGAATGGGCGGTTTTTTAAAATATAAAAGCCCTTCTAGAGAAATCTCGAGAAGGGCTTGGAGAGAGAAAAATTTTCTTTTCTTCATAAGCATAGAGAGTGTCCCTGCGCAGGTTGGGACACCTAAACGCTCCTAATGATTATGAGGAAAAAATACTTCAGCGGCGGGAACCTTTTTTGTCAGTTCACTACCCTCCACGATCACTATATAGTGCTTGCCTGGTTCTGAAAAGCGTTCAATGCCATCGCTATGGGAATACATTGCCCCGTACTCTCCCAGAACGGTTACGTCTGTAAAGGTGTTGCCCCATATGCCTTTTTTTATAATAATCTGCCCGAGGCGAGGCGTATCATAAAATTTTTCCTTGATGCCCACCAATCCGGTAACATTTATTTTGCTTATAGGATTGTCTTTATAAGAACTGCTGCTTAATACGGAAGCTCCTAAGTGGGTTGTTGGTAGGCTTCTTGTGATCCACATACTGTCTTCTCCTTGTCTTAAAATGTTTTAAATATACTCTTATCTTTTTCTCTCCCTTCACAAATTTATAACGCAATTAATGAAAATTGTCAATTAAAAACCGAGCACTTGGAATGCGCAGTTTTTAATAAGAATCTGTTGCTAAACGATGAATCCAATCTTCTCTTTCACTTCATCCAATTTTTTCTTGGCGATGGGTCGGATTTTTTCAGCTCCTTCTCTCAGAATCTCCAAGACTTTTTCATCGCTCAAGCCAGATATTCTTTCTTGCATAGGCTTCATAAAGTTCACGACAATTTCTGCCAAGTCATTTTTGAAATCTCCGTAGCCCTTGCCGGCATACATCGTTTCAATTTCAGAAGTTTTTTTATCAGCCAAAAGAGAATATATGTTGATCAAATTTTTGAGAGCCGGCTTCTCGTCGCGATAAACAATTTCACTTCCAGAATCAGTCACAGCCTTTCTGATTTTTTTTCTGATTATTTCTTCTGAATCGCTAAAGGCAATATAATTATATTCTGATGAAGCGGATTTAGACATTTTTTTGCTCGGGTCATCCAGTCCCATGATGCGCATTCCTTCTTTCTTGATGAAAAACTCCGGGACGACAAAAGTTTCTCCGAACTTGGAATTGAAGCGCTTAGCCAGATCGCGAGCCAGCTCAATATGTTGCAGCTGGTCTTCTCCGACTGGAACCGTTTGAGTGTCATAAAGAATAATATCAGCGGCCATCAAAACTGGATAATCAAAGAGTCCGACTCCGGATGAATTAAATTTAGCAATGAATTTTTTTATAAATTCTCTTGCTGTTTCATAGGCAACATCTCTTGATAGTTTTATAACTTTATTTATATCAGTATCCGTATTTTCATCATCAAAATAAGGATGAGGGTTATTTTGTAAATCTGTTAGGGATTTTTCAAAATCTTCTAAATCAAATTGAATGCCAGCCTTACTTTTAAATTGAGTCATCTTTGTTAAATCTCCATTTTGAGTTATGGTATTTAATATCCAGCACAATTCTGCATGTTCCGGAACATGGGACTGTATGAAAAGAGATGATTTTTGAGGATCAATGCCTGATGCTAAATAAATCTTAGCCACTTCAATTGTTTTTTGGCGAAGGACCTCTGGATCTTGAGGAACCGTGATGGCGTGCATGTCGACGACACAAAAAATAGATTCAAATTCATCTTGCATCTTGACCCAATTAGCGATAGCGCCGAGAT
This sequence comes from Candidatus Moraniibacteriota bacterium, assembly GCA_003543115.1. Classification (GTDB taxonomy): domain Bacteria; phylum Patescibacteriota; class Minisyncoccia; order Moranbacterales; family UBA2206; genus UBA8518. The sequence goes on along the minus strand of DPJH01000039.1, from coordinate 5,779 downwards.
AGTTTCCGATATGAAGATTGCCGGAAGGCTGGATGCCTGAAAAGATGCGTTTTTTAGTCATAATTTTGAATGGTTATAATTTAGAGCGATTGAAATATACAATATCACTAAGAGGATTGATTTAGCAAGAAAAAATAATTCTTTGGCTATTTCTTTTTATTAGAAAAAAATCCGTCTTTTTTGAGATATTTTTCATTAACTTGGTAGATCTCTTCATCGGTTTTTCGATATTCTCTTTTAAGAAGAAAAAGGAAGAACAGAAGGATGCCGATGACAGCCCATCCCAAACTTCCGATTATTTGCGAAAGAGACAGTGTGCAAAATCCGATATTTACAAGGGGCAGCTCTTTGACTGAAAAAAAGTTTTCTCCCGCAATGAGAATTTTTCCGTCATAAGCTTTTACGCGGATGCGATATTCTCCGATAGAAGCAAGGGCTGAAATAGGAATTTTTTTGTTTAGGGTTTCAGTTCTTAAGACATTTAAATATTGCGAATCCACATAAATAACTTCATTTCTTGCATTGATAATTTCATAGAAAATCTGGTAGTCTTTGTCTTCAAGCTCGGATGTTTTTTTGGAGAAATCAACTTGCAGTGATAATTTTTCTCCCAGAAAAACATAATGATTGAAATTTCCCACAATGGCTGTTATCTGAAAAGGAGGATTTTCGGAAGATTTTTCCAAAAGCTCCACTTCATCGGGTATGGAAGATGGTGTTCCGCTTGATGGGGATTTTTTTGTGTGCGAGTCTTTTTCTTTGTCTTTATTGCCAGATTCTTCTTTATAGACTGTAAATGTGAAACTGGAAGACGAACTATTATTTGAATCATTAGGATCAATGGCGGCGGCAATAATTGTGTGCTCTCCCAGATCAAGAGTTTCTGAGCTTTGCCAAGACCAAAATCCATTTACATTGGCGAAAATAGTTTGATATATCTGAGGCGATCCGCTGACGGAAATTTCAACTTTTGCGTAAGGAATATTGGTTTTTCCGGAGAACGATGGGCGGCTCTCTTCTATTTTTGGATTGTTGCCATATTTTTCAAGAGGAACATTATTCAGAGTTCTTATTTCTTGTGTGAATGGCGGTTTAGCAATTATGCATGCTGTTGGAGTAAATACGGCTATTTCATCGGAAGCGGCGATTCCTGGCCACATTGGTCCGTGAGCTATGACTTGGTATATATTAGATATTCCGGAAGAAACATCATTATCTTCGTAGTCAGAATTGATAATGTCGGTGGCGAGAAGTTCGCCATTTCTTTTTATGTCAAAACTCTCTGAGTTTTCATCCGTAGGCCAATCAAGCCGTATGCTGAGCTTTTTATCTGCACAGATAGCTTTGCTTGTTACGACTGGCTTTTGGGGCGGGCCAAGGACTTTTCCGGAAATTATGATTGTGTCATCAGCCAAGGCTGTGAATGTATTTTTTATTTCCGAAAGGCCAAAAAATGGAGTTGGAATATAGGAAAAAAATGCAAAAACAAAAACGGCAATAAAACAATTTTTGTAGGACAGCTTCATTATATTGGGTTTATGGTTCATTGTTTAGTATAGAAACATTATACACTAAAATACATATTTTAGGCTAGAAAATCTTTATGGAGTGGTGTATAATAATCAATAGGAAAGTAAAAAATAAAAAGATGGTAATATGAAAAAAAATATTCTTTCTCTGTTTATCTTTATCATATTAGTTCTTCCAGCCAGCACTAATTATCAACTTAAGGATTATAGTTTTGGTTCTGGAGGAATAGGAAATTCAACTAGCGCCGGCTATTCCATGAACGCCATAAGCGGAGAGATCGGAACAGGCAAAGAAACAGGAACAAATTATGGAATCGGACTGGGTTTGAACTACACCAATCAAGCTAATGTTCCGGTTGCTCCTATATTTGATAATCCTAACGGATATTATAATAGATTGAGACTGATAATCAACCCTTCTGGAAATCCAAGCAGCGCAAAATTTGCCGTTGCCATTAGTGATGATAATTTTGTTACTGCAAAATATGTACAAAACGACAATACCATCGGTGATAACTTGGGACCAGAAGACTATCAGACCTACTCTTCATGGGGAGGCGCTTCCGGCATATATGTAATCGGACTTTCTCCTGGAACAACATATGTTGTAAAAGTGAAGGCTATCACGGGAAAGTTTACGGAAACTTCTTTTGGACCAAATAGCAGCGCTGCAACAGTAAATCCGACACTTTCTTTGGATATTGATGTGGCGGCGAACGATTCTGAAACTAATCCTCCATATGGAGTGAATTTCGGCAGTCTTATTTCTGGAGCAGTAAACGATAGTGCGGAAAAGGTGTGGGTGGATTTTTCTACCAATGCTGAAGCAGGAGGAAAGGTATATGTGAGCGGAGCAAACGGGGGCTTAAAAAGCTCTTCTAATGGCCATACAATATCCTCAATCACTGGAAACTTAGCCGTATTCTTAGAAGGGTTTGGCGCTCAAGCAGAAAGTGCGACACAGTCTTCAGGCGGGCCCTTGGCAGCTTCCGCTTTGTATGATCAGACAGGAGATAATGTGGGAATAATCGATCAATCTATGCGAGAAATATTTACTTCGTCTTATTCTGTCATTGGCGGACGGGGATCATTTGTTTTAAAGGCTAAATCATCAAATATTACTCCTGCAGCTAGCGACTATAGCGAGGTATTTACGGTAGTAGCTGCCAGTAATTTTTGACAAGAGCTTAAAATTGGTGTATAATTGAATAAGAATTAATCCCAATGGAGATTGTGGGGTTATTTTTTTTAAATATAATTAACAAAAACAAAAACAAAAAAATGAAAAGAAATTTTGCGAAAAAAATTTCAGCAATCAATGTCTTGGCTCTTTTGATTGCTGCTGTAGCGCCTTTTGTTTCATTCAATGAAACTAAAGCTGCTAATTTGGCGACCGCTTATGTCAAGCTGGATCGCCTAAGAGCTTCAACTGAAACCGGCGGCACAATTTGTGCTAGGCCGACAACAGCTTCTACGGAAGCAAGCGTCCAAATAACATTTCCAGCTGGATTTGTCTTGAATGCCACAGCTGCTAATTGGACCACCTCAACAACCAACCTTCCTTCCGGTACATCTGCCTGGGCAGGAATTGGAACAGCTACAGCTGTTTCTGGGCAAGTAGTGACTTTCCCAAGCGGTGAACTGGCAGTAGGAACAACTTATTGTTTTAATTTTTCTGAAACATCAACCCTGACTAATGGTGCTGCTGGAAATGATCAATTAGGAACTATCAGCACTAGAGACGGAGCTTTATCGACAATTGATTCAGCGAATTACGCTCTTTCAATCGTGTCAGATGACCAAATAGTGGTTAGCGCGGTTGTGCCTCCGATTTTCAGTTTTGCTTTGGATGGAAATGCTGACAGTTTTACAGGAAACTTGTCATCTTCTTCTGTCACTTCAACGTCAGGACGAACAGCCAGCATTGCAACTAACGCTAATAATGGATGGGTAACATGGGTAAAAAGTGCTAATTCCGGTTTAAATTCTGCTTCAATTAGCGCTGCTATCAATACTGCCGGCTCACTTGATGATGCTCCGACTGATGTTTCCGGAACCACTGGTTATGTATTGGATGTTGATGTTACAACTGACAGTGCTCAAGGAGTAGGAGTGGTAAGCCAGGCCGCAGGCTATGGTGCTGAATATAATGGGGTAGGAGCTAATTCAGGAGGGACTCTTTCTTCAACATTTCAAGCAATAGCTGCTTCAAATGGAACAACCGGAGGAGATGTGCTAACTCTGACTGAAAGAGCAAGAGTGACTGCAGTGCAACCGGCTGCTAATGATTATACCGACACCTTGACTGTTATTGCCGCTGGAAGATTCTAGTTTAAAAAAGCTTGTTTTTGAGAAAAGTCTCTGTGTGCAGGGACTTTTTTCTTTTGGAATAGGATAAAGATAGTGTATAATTCAATCACATATAGCTTAGAATAAGTTTTTATTATATGAAAACAATAAGTATATTAATTTTTGCCTGGAGCATCTTATTGGGATGGACAGGAAGCGCTTTTGCACAAAACGAAAGCAACGGTTTTTCAATTACTCCATTTTTAAAAGAAATAAATGTTTTCAAGGATCAAAAGGAAGAAGATTTTTTTCTGGAAATTGAAAATAATTCAAACCTGCCAGCAGATGTTAAGCTATCAGTGACTGATTTCGGATCAATGAATGAAACGGGAGGAATCTTATTTTTAGATTATGGCAAAGAAATGAACAGTAAATATAGTCTTGCGCCTTGGATTGAATTAGAAAAAAATCCGTTTTTATTGGAAGCTGGTGGAAAAAAATCCATTGCTGTGAAAGTCATCAATGCAGATAGCCTTTCTCCTGGAGGACGTTATGGCGTCATCCTGGCAAATTTTGAGAGTATTTCCCCGGAGAAAAACGGCAGAAATAATGCAATTGGCGATATAAAATTAAATTCTAAAATAACTTCCCTTGTTTTTTTACGCAAAGAGGGCGGAGCAGCGTATAATTTGCAGCTTGAAAAAAAAGAAAAAGAAATTTCATTATTTTCCCTGCCGGACAGCATCAGATTATATTTTGAAAACAAGGGAAATATCCATTTAAGCGCAAGAGGATTGGTCAGCATATCCGATCCATTTGGAAGAGAGGTTCTCAGGGGCATAATAAACAATGAATCAAGAATAATTCTGCCTGAGTCTTCAAAAGCTTTTCCGGTAGATCTGAAGCAAAATTTGGCAGCTTTCATTCCAGGGAAGTATAGATTATCAGTGCAGTATCGCTATGACGGTAAAGACGATTTTGATATTGATGAAGAATACTTTCTTTTTTTTCCTCCGGAAAGCACGGCTATTTTAACAATAATTCTTGTCGCAGCATCGGGAATTATTTTTAGGTGGCGATGGAAAAGAAAAAATAATTGTGGATAAAATATTTTTTAGATGCCAATGGAAGAAAACAAAAAAAACAACGAATTTAATTTTTATGTCAATACTTTTATCTCTGTGGTTATCACGGCTGGTCTTGTGATTTTTCATTTCTATGACGTTTTATTCCAGAGGCCTGTTTCGGGAGAAATTAAAGTCCATTCGAATGCTAAGGAAGATATAAAAGAAGCTCCTTTTGAAAGATTTGAATCAAATTATCTTTCTTTCCGCTATGAGCCGGCTTATCATATTAATTTTCATGAAAAAGAAATGAATAATAGTATTCTTGAGAGGGCTTTTTTGTCTCAAAACGGAAGCCAGTTGAAAAAAATAGCTCTTACGGTTGAAGATATGGCTGGTCGCAACTTGACAGATATAGCGAACTATAATTTAAGAAAGAAATTTATTGAAGATTATGCGGAAAGCAAATTTATTTTTGGAGATTTGTCCGGAATTTCTTTCGCTTCCAAAAAAGATGGCATTTTTGAAAAAACAGCTTTTATTTTACGAGATCAGAAATTAATTGAAATCTCTTTTTCATCTTCGATTGAAAATGAAGTTGAGTCCGAAAAAGAGATGGAAGACACGATCAAAAGCATTCAATGGAAAAATAAGCTGTGAATAAGGAATTTTTTGATTTTTGTGAAAAATAAAGACCATAAATATTGACTTTTACCTCTAAATAGGGTAGAATAGGTTTATAAGACTTGTAAAAGAGTTTTAAAAAACGGGTGAATTTTTACACCGTTTTTTTATTTTCTTAAAAATCAAAACAAAAATGCCCCGGCTGGATATGTTTCATAGCGTGTCTGACCGGGGCAAAAAATAAAAATAAAATAATGTTCCAGAAAGCATTAA
>DPJH01000034.1 GCA_003543115.1 Candidatus Moraniibacteriota bacterium | reverse complement strand
AAAGAAATGGATCTTTGGGTTTTTTTGATGCCGATATTTTGTTTTTTTATAAAAAATGTGTTATTATTTTTATTAGAAAAAAATAAATTTTTGATTATGAAAAAAATAGAAACAAAAAAAGAAGAAAAAAACGTAAATGAGATGGAAACAAAAAAAATTGATGAATTGTATGGAAAAAAAATTTCTGCTAGAAAAAATTCTACGGACAAGAAAGAAATCCCGTTAAAGCCTTTGCGGAAAGAAGATGTTTTAAAAAAGAATCCAGCTTATATTTCTTCTGAAATCAATGATGAAGGAGATCTCATTGATGAAAAAGAAGTTTCTCAGAAAAAAACCAAAAAAACAGCAGCCTTAAAAAATTCAGAAAGAACTGTTAAAAAGAAAGTTAAGCCTGTCATGAATGATATGCTGCCAAAAGAAGAAGACGAGACAAGTGTAAAGAAAATGGAGGATATGACTATGGAGGAATATATGCAAGCAAAGTTAGCTAAGGCTAATCCTAGAGGAGAAAGCGCTATGATTGATGAGAAAGATGAATATGCAGAGTCAATTCCAGAAAAGAAAGATGTTGTTGATAGCGATAGAGATGGAGAAGACACTGATGAATTGGATGAAAATGAAGAGATGACTATAGACGCGATGAGAACAGAGATAAAAAATAAAGTGAAAGAAAAAAATAGTTCTTCTGAAATAACAACAGAATCTGATGCGAAAAAAGAAAAGAAGGCATTTTTTAGCGCTTTCTCTTTAGGAAAAAATAAAAAAGAAGTTTCCACAGAAAAAAACGAAGATATGGATAAAGAGGAAGAATCAGAGGGATTGGCTACGGACGAGAGAAGGGCTATTGAAAAAAAGGCGAATAGAGATCATTTGATTGTAGCTTTTTTGGTTTTTGTTATCATGTCTACTATCGGGGCTACAGCTTTCTATTTTTATGTTCAATATAGAAAACCAGGAATGGTTCCTAATGTTTCTTTAAGCAGCGTAGAGCAAGCTAAAAAGGATGCAGATGAAACCAAGAGAATTGTTGGCGAAGCGATTGAATTGCCTGATGATGAAGAACCTATCCTTGCTACAGTTACGGATGTAAAAAAAGTAAAAAATCAGAAATTTTTTGCAAAAGCACAAAATGGAGATAGAGTTCTGATTTATACTATAAATAAAAAAGCGATTTTGTTCAGACCCTCGACAAATAAAATTATAGAAGTATCGCAAGTATCCGGATTGAATTCTGACTCGTCAGATAATTCGGCAAAGCAGGCGGAAGAATCTGAGGTTGCTGCCAACGAACAAAAAAATAAAACAAATATTGATAGTGAAAAAGAAAAGGAAGATGAAATGATAAAGGTTGCTGTGTATAATGGGTCTAAAACAAGGGGATTAGCTCAAAAAATTGGAGATATGGTGACTCTTATTCCGGGAACAGCCATAACAGAAAAAACTAATGCTAAAAAAGAATATGAGAAAACGGTAGTAATCGATTTATCCGGGAATCAAGAAGACATGGCTAAAAGAATAGCAGAATCAATAACTGCAGATATAGTGGAATTTCCAGAAGGAGAGAATAAGCCTGATGCCGATATACTCATTATTGGAGGAAGCAGCTTTAAATTAACCGAATAACATTTATTTTATATAAACCAGGCTATAGGCTTGTCAAACTAAAAAATCAAAAAACTACTGTATAAGTAGTTTTTTGATTTTTCTTCGTTTTTAGATTTAAACTTCAATTACCACTGGTAGAATCATAGGTCTTCTTTGTGTTTTTGAATAGAGAAATGAGCCGACTGTTTCACGAATGTTGTTTTTTACATATTCCCAATTAATGGCTGTATCAGGAGATGTCTTTTTAGCCACAATATCTTCCACCTTTTTTTTGGTAGCATTTACTAAATCAAAATTTTCTTTTACAAAAATAAATCCTCTGGAAGTCACTTGTGGCTTGCCGACAATTTTCTTTGTTTTGCTGTCAATGATAACTGTAATAACAAACATTCCATCTTGAGAAAGAAGCTGTCTATCCCGCAGCACTACTTGACCAATATCTCCTACTCCTAGTCCGTCTACCATAACATAGCTCGTGTCTACTTTTTTCGGCAGAAGCTTCGCTTGATTCTTTTTAAATTCGAGCTGGGATCCATTATCCAAAACAAAGATATTATCCTTTTTAAATCCGATTCTTTGAGCTAACTTATCAGCTTCTTTAAGCATGTAATGATTCCCATAGACCGGCAAAAAGAAATCCGGCTTAATTTGGCGAATTATTTCTTGAATATCTTGCGCGCTGCAGTGTCCGCTAACATGAACATCCAGAATGCCAGTATGAATTACATTGTCGCACTTGCGGTAGAGATTGTCTTTAAGTCTTTGCACAGTCCTTTCGTTTCCAGGAATTGCAGATGAAGAAAAGATGATGGTATCATTTTTGTTGATTTGAATATGTCGATGCTCTCCATTGACTATGCGCGACAATACGGCATTGCCTTCTCCCTGAGCTCCTGTGCAAATAATGACAATTTTATTGGCAGGATGTTTATGGATATCAGCCACTGGGATCAGAGTTTCTTTGTGCATCTTGATATATCCCAGCTCTTTTGCAATTTCAACGTTCATTTTCATGCTGTATCCGTCCAAAGCTACCTTTTTTCCTATTTTTTCAGCATATTCCAATATGTGCCCGATTCTTTTTATCTGAGAAGAGAACATTCCAATTATAATTTTACCCGGAGCTTCACTGATAAGCTTATCAAGGTTCCTATGCATAGTTTCTTCAGTGGTGACGTTAGGATTGGTATTGATTGCGCCTAAGCTTTCTAACATCAGAATTTTTGGGCTAGGCAATTTAGAAAGTTCCGTATATGAAACGAGGCTTTTTCCAGAGGAATCTTTTTCCATGGTCCAGTCTCCAGGGTGAATGACTGTTCCATGGGGAGTTTTAAGAATAACTCCAACAGCATCCATAATGGAATGCTCAACCTCAAAAAACTCAATAGCAAATTTACCGAGAGTTATCTTGTCAGAAACTTTGTTAATGCGGATAGTTTTTAGATTTTCAGCGGATCCTTTTTCAAAATCTTCCAGTTTTTTCTTCACCAGGGCTATAGTCATGTCTCGTCCGATAATCGGAGGATAGCCTAATTCTTTCAGTAAGAGAGGGGCTGCTCCAATATGATCAAGGTGTCCATGGCTAAGAAGCACTCCACGTATGTTTTTCTCCTTTCCTTTAAGATAGCTTATATTAGGAATTATATAATCAATGCCTGGCATATCTTCTTCGGGGAATTGCATCCCCATGTCCAGGATAATAATATCATTTTCATACTCAAAAATAGTCATATTTCGTCCGACTTCTTCATTTCCTCCAAGCGGAGTAATGCGCAAACTGTCATTGGAATGTGTGATTGGTTTGGCGTGGACAATTGCTGTGTCTATTTTGGAATAGGATCGGTTGGATTTTGGTTTTTGGCTCGGATTGGTGAAGACAGTCCTGTTTTTATTGGATGAAAAAGGTTTTGTTGCGACCTTGGGACGCAACGGATCTGCCGAACTTCTATCGGGAAGTGGGGCGGATTTGTGCTTGTCATGTGGCAAGCTTGGTTTTTTTAACATAATTTTTTTAAAGCTGTTTGTAATTTAAGATTACAAGTAGAACAGATTTTTTTATTGGTTTAAAGCTTTTATTAGTTTCATGCCTAATAATTTTCCATAATTAAAAATAATAATTGAAAAATTGTTGAACATTAAATATAACTCAAAATTGAACTCTGATTGTACAAATCATTTTATGATAATGCCTAAAAAATGGCAAAAAATGCCAGAACGGCGACAATAAATCTAAAAAAGTTGAAATGGTGAACTGATCAAGAAGTATAATATAAATTGATGATACATTATTTTCACAAAAAAGTCAACAGACAATCAAATATCATTCACTTAATTAAAATTGAACTAATGTTTTTTGGCTAAAGTTAGCTATAAATATTATTTATTTTTGAAATTATTGTTCAATCCGATTGTAAATATCTTCGTAGCGGATAATATCATCTTCTTCAAAGTAATTTCCAGTTTGGACTTCGATAATTTCTAGTTCTGTTTTCCCGGGATTAGATAGGCGATGTTTGTTGGTAGCGGGGATATAGGTGCTCTCATTTTCATGAAGCTCTATTTCTCGGTCTCCATTTATGACTTTTGCTATTCCTCGAACCACTATCCAGTGTTCAGAGCGGTGATTGTGAGATTGCAAAGAAAGAGAAGCGCCTGGATAAACGATAAGCTTTTTGACTTTGTGGTTTTCTTCATCAACCAAGACTTTATATTTTCCCCAAGGCCGATAACCCATGATATTATGATCAATCTCTCTATAGTTATGTGTTTTTAGATAGTCTGTCACTTTTTCTACATCGTCGCTTTTGCCTTTTCTCTGCACTAATATGCAATCGTCATTTTCTACTATAATCAAATCATCGACATCACTGGCGGCAACCAACCGATTGGTAGCGGAGTGGATAAAAATATTTTTTGAATTGAACAGGAGATGATTTTTTGTATCAATGTTTTTTTCTTGCGCGATATCTGAAAGGGCATCAAATGAACTGATGTCGCTCCAACCGAAATTTCCTTCAAAGACAATTACTTTTTGAGATTTTTCAGTAATGGCAAAATCTATGGATATGGATGGCAGCTTTAAGAAATTTTGTATAAATTCTTCATAGCCTCTCGAATAATATTTGTATATTTCCGGAGCATATTTCTGCAACTCTTCTGAAAACGTTTTTTCATTAAGAATATATATGCCACTATTCCAGACATAATCTCCGGTTGCGATATATTTTTCGGCTGTTTCCTGATCAGGCTTTTCTTTAAATTGAGAAACTTTATAATAGGAGCCAATTTTTTCGCCTTTATGGATATATCCATATCCAGTCTCGGGAGTTTTAGGGGTGATTCCGATTGTGCCTATGTTGTCAGAGGCTTTTTCTGTCGCAATTTTTATAAGCTGAATGAAGGCGTCAGTTTCTCTCACGTCATGATCGGAAGGAAGGATGATTATCGGATCGTCGCTATTGACCCCTTTTTTCTCTGTCAGGTATTTTATGGATAGTGCGATTGCTGGTGCAGTATTGAGTTGACCAGGCTCAATTATTATCTGTTCTTTTTCCAGTTCCGGATAGACCTCTTCGATTTGGTCAAAAACATTGAAGTAATTGTCTTTGTTGGTTATGAAAAATATATTTTTAGACGGCATTATTTTTTGCGTACGCAAAAAAGTTTCTTGGAGAAGGGATTTATCTGAATATAATCTTAAAAATTGCTTGGGGAAACTTTTTCGACTAAGAGGCCAAAGTCTTGTTCCTGATCCGCCGCAAAGAATTATACCATACATAATTTATTGATCATAGGGTTGCGCGCCTGACTCGGATAAGTTTCTTTCAAAAATAGATATTAAGGAGTAAAACGCACAGCCTCTGAGTTATTATTAGTTGATTATTGGCAAGCCTCCAAGATCTTCTTTTTGTATGATGGTGTAGAGAGGATTTTTTTTAAGAGCCACTCTCCCATCATGCTCGACGATATAATAGGCAAATCCTTTCATTTTTTTAACTAGTTCATAATTAGCATGGCCTGGAAAGGAAGCGGGATCGCGATCGCCGAAATTTACTGGACTATCATCAGCAGTGGCGAAATAAGTCGTACCTGTGTTGGCTAGGAGATGGCCGAATTTAGGCGGCATAAAGATGGTTTGTCCTGGCTGAACGGGGATAGCTTTGAATTCTGCTACGATATCTGGAATCATTTGCCCCTGATCATCTTCCGCTAGTCTTTGTAGTAGAGCTACGCCTTGTCCATAAAGGATATTGTAATTTTCACTCAGGTCGCCAATATGGTAGTGCCCGTAAGTTTTTATATACTCCCCGCTGATTATTCCAGGCTCCCAAACAGTGATGTTTTTTTGGTCGACCCCGCCACGGATCATATAATAATGAATGGCTGGGCCATTTCCATCCGGATCCATTAGAACGCTTTTCATATCTTCATGCGTACGAGCTGCATAGTGTTTGGGCACATTTGTAAAATCAATTTCCATAGGCTTCAATTAAAAAATAGTTTATTAATCAGTATTGATATTTTAATCTAAAACAAGAAAAATGAAAAGTCTCTCGGCACAAAAATCCTAAATTTAAAAACCCTTCATGCTTGGGAAGGGTTTTCGCTATTTTAGTCTGCTCTAAAATAATCCAATCACTTTTATTTCCAAATACGCTTGGTTTCAATATACCATTTGTCAATATTGGAGAATCTTTCTTCAGGCATGATGAGATTTTTAATTTCCAATCCTCGAACTCTTTTGTTTAACGGATAAACATAATCTGGGCTGTAGAGAAAAATGGCGGGAATCTCAGATAAAAGCTTCTTTTGAAAATCAATATATAATCGAGACCTTTTTTCGGTGTTAAATTCAATTCTCCCGTCTTCAATAAGCTTGTCTGTGTCTGTATCCCCAAAAAGAGATAGGTTTAGACCTGGATCCCTTTTTTGGGATGAATGCCAAAAAGAATATGGATCTGGGTCAGCTCCCAATACTTGTCCAAAAAGAAGGGCATCATATTCTCTGGGTCTGATGTGATTTTGTTGGATATCAGAAATAGAAAGATTATTGATGTTGACCTTAACGCCTATTTTCTCCCATTGTGATTTAAGAATTTCTGCTGTTTTTGACAATTCTGTCCAATCAGTAGTGACTAAATTTATTTCTAATTTGACATTGTCTTTTTTTCTAAAGCCATCATCATCTCTTTTCCAATTTTCATCATCTAATATCTTATTAGCTTTTTCCATATCAAAGGTTATTTTTTCCAAGGTATCATCATATCCTATCATATTGGAGAGGATGGGAGAGTATATTTCATTTCCATTCCCACTGAGAACATTGTTGATTATTTCCGCGTGGTCGGTGGCATAGGATAGAGCTTTTCTTACTTCGTCATTAGCTAATGGAATACTTTTGGTTTGGTTGAAAAAAACGGCAAAATATCTAGGAATATTAAATTTATGGATATCGGTACTTTGTTGTAATTTTATTTCTCCTATTTTGTTAGGGGAGATATTGCTTATACCCATGATTTCTTTTTTGTTGTAGGCAGAAATTATTGAGTCGTCATCGGAATAAAAGTTGAAAGTTATTTTTGAAATGTATGGCTTGCCTCTGAAATAATTGGGATTAGCCACTACTTTATAGGAAAGTATATTACCCTTGGAGTCTTTTTGGAAAGAATTATATTTGTATGGTCCACTGCCGATTGGTTCTAAATTTAGATCGGTAAGAGAAAATTTTTCCGGACTGATAGATTCCCATAGATGTTTTGGCAAAATTCCGAAAGTCAGATTATTGAGGAATCCAACATAAGGATTTTTAATTTTAAAATTTATAGTGTAATCATCTACAATGCTTGTCTCGATGCCCTGCCAATTGGATCTGAGCGGACTCTTGTAGGCTGGATCAGCTATGAGATTTATAGTAAAAAGGATGTCCGAAGTTGTGAGTTTTTCACCATCATGCCAAAAAATATCCTTTTTTATATCAACAGAATATTGAGTTTTATCTTCTGAAATTAAATAGTTCTCTACTATATCATTAGAAAGAGCTCCTTGATTGTCGTATTTGAAAAGGCTGCTAAAAATTACCTGGGATAGATCGTCATCAGAATTGTTAGAGGCAGAAATGATAGGATTTATATGAATCGGCTGGCCCACGATTCCTTCGATATACTCTCCTCCGTAGGTTGGTATGGCTTCAGTTTTTGAATAATAAAAAATAATTCCCCAACTGATGAGAGACCCTATGAAGACAGTCAGCAATAGATAAAAAGCAATCTTTTCCTTTAAATTCAGGACTTTCGCAATTTTTGTCCATTGTGTCAAAACCGATCTTCGATTGTTTGGATAGTTACTAATATATTTTTACTTCCACAATGACTTTTGTAGTTAATTTCTGATATGAATTTCATTCAGTAAAATCATTATGAAGGTTTAGTTACTTATTATTAAAGAGGCGACAGCTAGCGCTACAAAAATTATTGCCAATACAGAGGAAAAGATTACTAAAAATTTCTCGAAGCCCCTCTTGCTGTAATATCCTCCAAAATCTCCTCCGAAAGTGGAAGAAAGCCCAGCTCCTCGGTTCTGAATGAGAATAGATATAGTCAGAGCTATAGCTACAATAATTTCACTTATATTTATAAATTTTAGCATCGTTTAAATTTATTTTTTAATTAATTCTTGTGTTTATTTAAATTGTAAATAACATGATTAGTCAGGCTAAAAATTATCACAGCCCAAAAAGCTGCCCAAAAGCCTTGTATAGCTAGCTTATCTAAAAATTTATCAGCCAATAGGAGTAACCCAATATTTATAAATATATTAAAGATTCCAAAAGTTAGGAAAACTACAGGCAGAGCAATTATAGTAATTATAGGCTTGACTAAAGCATTTATAAGTCCAATTACTGTTCCGGCTATAAAAAGATCAAACGCTGACCCTGTGAATAAGAATCCTGGCAGATATTTACTGGCAAGCAAAATAGCTAGGCAGTTTGCTATAATTCTAAGTAATAATTTCATAGAGCTTGTAATAGCCTAGCATAGTCGTAGGTTTTGGTCAATCTTCAATTTGGATCCTATGACTTATGTCGGGTTGGCTACTTTTATTTTCTTTTTGGTTGTGGTTTAATTATAGCATAAACTGATAAAATTATAACGGATGAAAAAATTCATTAATTAACTTTTAAAAATATGATAAAAAAGAAGAAAAATTTTTATGCGGTCATAATGGCAGGAGGAACAGGCACCAGGTTATGGCCCTTGAGCCGCAAGCAAAAACCTAAGCAATTTCAAAGTTTTACATCCAACAAAACAATGATTCAAGAGACTTATGCCAGAGTAGCGAAGGTTGTGCCCAAAGATAATATTTTTATTTCAACTACAGATGCTTACATAGATTTGGCTTTGCAGCAGCTGCCTCAGCTTAAAAAGGAACAATTAATTTTGGAGCCAATGCCCAGAGGAACCGCACCTGCTATAGCATTAGTGGCTAAATATATTTCTAAAATAAATCCTGATGCAATAGTGGCTACTGTAGCATCAGACCATGTCATTAAAAATGTGGAAGAATTTTGTGATTCCTTGTTCGCGGCTTTATGTGCGGCGGAAAAAAATGTAAAAAAACTGGTAATTGTCGGAATAAACCCGACATGTCCTGATACTGGCTTGGGTTATATTAAAATGGGGAAAGAATTGGATAATGTCTGTGGAAAAAAAGTTTTCTTGGCCGATGCCTTCGTAGAAAAGCCGGATAAAAAAACAGCGGAAAAATATCTGGCTAAATGGGAATATTTATGGAACGCCGGTTATTTTATTTTTTCTGCAACGGATTTCTTGGAAATAGTCAAAAAGTTTACGCCAAAGACAAGCGAAGTTTTAAATGAAATAGAAAAAGAATGGAACAAGAAGACAATAAACAAGAAGAAAATCGAGAAATTGTATATATCTCTTGAAAATGAGCCGATTGATACCGCTATTGCTGAAAAATTAGATAAGAATGATAGGCTGGTTGTTCCTTCCGAGATGCAATGGAGCGATGTGGGAAATTGGGGAAGCTTATTTGATTTTTTGAATGGCGATGCAAAAACATCAATTGTTGTTAGGGGAAAGCATATCGATGTTGGAAGCAAGGATTGCTTCATTCATGCTGAAAACAAGCTGGTAGCTACATTAGGGCTTAAGGATATTGTTATTATAGAAAGCGAAGATGCTATTCTGGTGGCTGATAAAAACAGTTCAGGAGAAGTGAAAAAAATCATTGAAAAATTAAAAGAAGGCGGTCAAAATTATTTATAATAGGAGTTACGCTTTTCACGCCGCCACAGCAATATTTCTAAAAAATAACTCATCTTTTCTTTTTCTCACTGAAATTTTCCCTCATTCTACGGCATCCAATGGAAAATTTCAGAGAAAAAGAAAAGTTTCAAACAGATTTTTCCAGAAATATGGATGCACTTGTTCAAACGTGTAAGTCCTATATAATATGCAGTATTCGCTATGAAATTTCAGCTTAATGGAAAATTTAAACCTGCCGGAGATCAGCCTGGGGCAATTAAGAATTTGATTTCCGGATTAAAAAGTGGAAAGAAATTTCAAACGCTTTTAGGTGTGACCGGATCTGGAAAAACTTTTACCATAGCCAATGTTATAGCTAAAGTCCAGAAACCGACTTTGGTTATTGCTCCCAATAAAACATTGGCGGCACAATTGACTCAAGAATTTCGCACATTCTTTCCTAAAAATGCCGTGGAATATTTTGTTTCATACTACGACTATTATCAACCGGAAGCTTATATTTCTTCCAGTGATACTTACATTGAAAAGGAAGCGCAGATCAATGAAGAAATAGATCGGCTGCGCCATGCAACAACCGCCGCTATTTTAGGCAGGCAAGATGTGATTATTGTAGCTTCTGTTTCCTGCATTTATGGATTGGGATCACCTGAATATTATCGGGACATAACTTATGAAATTTCTTTAGGAGAGGAAAAAAAAAGAGAGGAGATCATAGACCGCTTGATAGGGATGCAATATTTACGAACGGATATTCTAGGAAGGGCAAAATTCAGGGTAAATGGGAATGTGATCGAGATAATGTCTCCAGCCAGGGAAATCGTAGTGAGAATTGAATTGGAAAACAGCAAAGTGGACAAAATTTTTGAATATGATTTTTTGACCGGAGAATCTTTGGGAAAATTGGATAAAACTGTAATTTATCCAGCTAAGCATTTTGTCGTGCCTGAGCCGATTATGGCGGAAGCTCAAAAAGAGATTGAAAGAGATCTTGAGAATCGCTTAATCGAATTGAAAAATGAAAATAAATTATTAGAAGCGGAGAGATTGAAAAGGAGAACGCGGCAAGATATTGAAATGATGAGAGAAATAGGCTATTGCAACGGGATAGAGAATTATTCCCGTTATTTGACGCAAAGAAATCCCGGGGAAGCCCCTTATACATTGATTGATTATTTTCCATCAGATTTTTTGATGGTTATAGACGAATCTCATGTAACCGTTCCTCAACTTAATGGAATGTTTAACGGAGATTATTCTCGAAAAAAATCTCTAGTGGATAATGGCTTCCGCTTGCATAGCGCCTATGATAATAGGCCGCTTAAATTTTCTGAATTTGAGAAAAAAATAAATCAACTTATCTTTACTTCAGCTACCCCGGGCGCTTATGAAATAAAAAATTCTAATGATGAAAATGTAGGCGGTGGAATGATAGAGCAGATTATCAGACCTACTGGACTTATGGATCCGGAAATTGTGGTAAAATCTGCCAGAGGCCAAGTAAAAGATGTTTTAGATGAAATAAAAAAAGTGATTGCCAGAGGCGAAAGAGTCTTAATCACCACCCTTACAAAAAAAATGGCGGAAGACCTGAGTGAATTTTTATTGGAGAACAAAATAAAAAATCAATATCTTCACTCCGGAGTGGACACTTTAGACCGCATCCGTATTCTGGAGAATCTCAGAAGAGGAGAATTTGATGTTTTAGTGGGTGTCAATCTTTTGCGAGAAGGGTTGGATTTGCCTGAGGTTTCGTTGGTGGCTATTTTTGATGCTGACAAGGAGGGTTTTTTGCGGAGCGAGACTTCTCTTATTCAAACTATTGGAAGAGCTGCAAGAAATGTTTCTGGCAAGGTTATTTTGTATGCGGATAATATTACCGGCTCTATGAGAAGAGCAATGAGCGAAACAGAAAGAAGAAGAGAAGCGCAAGAGGCCTATAATAGAAAGCATAAGATTACTCCTCAAACCGTTAAAAAGAATATTGAAAGCATCGTTGACCACGAAATAAAGCCTGAATTATCAAAGGATTTTTCCGATCTTGAGTCTTTGGAAGATGTACAAGGATATATCAAGCAAAAAGAAAAAGAAATGAAAGAGGCTTCTAAAGGTTTGCAATTTGAAAAAGCGGCTGTTATTCGGGATGAAATTATTGAACTGCGAAAACTGCAGTTAAAATAGCTTTTTGTGCAATATGAATAATGTTTTTTGCTTGAATAATGCTTGTTGTGAGTTGAGATATCAGTTGTCTAAAAAAGGGCAATAGTGTAAAATAAGAAAGTAATTATTTTTAAAAAATAAATGGAAGAAACAAAAGCAGAAGAACCGCAGTCAGAAGATGTTTGTAAGAAAATGTCTTTTTGCAAATTGGATAATAGAAAAAAACTTATCATTGGCTTGGCCTTGGCCGTTTTGATAGTGATGGGAGGATCATTTTTTTATTATAGGCAAGCAATGAAGAAGTCGGATATCGGATCAGAAGCTATCAGAGCTAAAATGGAAAAATTGGTTGCAGACAGCGGAGCTGAGGTGACTATCGGGGATGTTGTAAAAGAAGATGATTTATACAAGGTTTTCATAATAGCCGGAGACAATGCTCAGGTGGCATATGTGACAAGGGACGGTAAAAAGCTTATTCAAAATTTGATAACTTTTGAAGAGATTGATAAACAACGAGAATTGGCTAATCAGGATAAGCCAGCTCCTAAGGAAATACCTAAATCGGACAAACCGAAAGTAGAGCTTTTTGTAATGAGCTATTGTCCTTTCGGGACGCAGATGGAAAAAGGAATTTTGCCGGTTTTGAAAACTTTAGGAACAAAAGTAGACTATAATTTGCGTTTTGTAGATTATATTATGCACGGCGAGAAGGAAATTGCTGAAAATTTACGCCAATATTGCATTGAAAAAACTCAACCGGCAAAATTATCGGCATATTTGAATTGTTTCTTGAAAAAGGGAGAAGGAACGGCTGATACATGTTTGGCTGCCTCCGGAATAGCTAATGCTGGAATAAAGGCTTGCGTGGCGCAAACTGATGCCAAATTCTCTGTGAGTAAGAATGCAGCTGACAAAAATACCTGGAGTAACGGTCAATTCCCAGCTTTTGATGTAGATAAGGAGAATAATGAAAAATATGCTGTCCAAGGATCGCCTACATTGGTTGTAAACGGAGTGGTGGCGGAATCTGGCAGAGATTCAGCTAGTATTTTAAAGACTATATGCGGAGCTTTTAATGATGCTCCAAAGGAGTGCGAAAATAAATTGTCCGATGCTGCGCCTGCTCCAGGATTCGGGGAAGGAAGCGACAATTCTTCTGGCGGAAATGCCAGTTGTGCAAATTAGGGCTTAGGTAGCGAAAAATAAAAAAGAGAATTTAATTCTCTTTTTTATTTTTCGTAAATGGGGTATAATTAAAGGAGTTAAGCTTGGTAGATAAAAAGATAAATTGAAAAATAGATTTTATTTAATTATAATGAAGAATTTTTGATTACTTTATTATGGAATTTCTATCTCAATTGCTAAATTTTTTAACCAGTGCTGTTAATAAATATTTCCCTATATACATTGAATGGCTGACATCTAAATTTCAAGGGGAGAGTTCTTTCGGCATACTTTCGTTAGCAGTTTTTTTAAGCATATTCTTTGCTTTGATTTACGTGTTTGTCAGAAGCGATAGGGATTTTTAAGATTTTAAAATCAATTGTAGTTATAAGCTGCCGTATTGAGTGGGATTAAATTAAAAATAATTTAAATATTTTATGAATGATAATAAAAACCACAAAGAAAATGCAGAAGAAGGCTTTGATGAGGCATACAAAAAAATGATGGAGTTCGGTCGGGAAAAACAATTTAATTCTCAAATGGAGAAAATTGAATTGGCCTATGTTCGCGTGATTGAAAAATACGGAGAATATGCCGATTGTAAATCTTTCGTGGAATATTTGCGAACGATTGAAAAAGTTTTTACGGAAGCGAAATTTCGCAGCTGGGACGCTGAAAAAAGCAAGGATGAATTGATAAGATCAAAGATTAAAATAATGTCATCTATCAGTCCTGTCGGAGAAGACACGTTGGTTTCAATATATGAGGATTTTAAAAAAGCAGGAAGTGATATTGATAAAATTTATAATGTTATCAATGATTTGTTAGAGAAATATCAACAGGATGCTGATTGTAAAGAATTTATATTATATGTACAATATCTGTTTATTAATTTTCAAAATGCTCAAAAAGAAGCTGCAACTATGGAAGCGTTAAAAGAACGTCTTATAAAAGCCAGAATGGAAGTTTTGACTAGCGATGGTGATCCGGATATGATGACTCTTGAAAATATATATAAAGAATTCAAAGAAATGATGAGCAAATAGAAGCCACCACCAAACCTTCTTAACT
>DPJH01000022.1 GCA_003543115.1 Candidatus Moraniibacteriota bacterium | reverse complement strand
AGCGATAGCTGGTGGTATTCATTTTATATTGCGTTAGGGAGTGAGCGATGTTCGGAGGTTTTTTGAAGGCTTAAAATGAATTTTTGAATCATTTATCGCGATTAAGCGCTGATTGACTTTTTGATTGTGCCTATGCTAGCATGTAATGTCTAGAACATTAACAACCAAATAGACATAAACCGAAGCAGAAGAACAAAATTCAGCCCAAGGAGGGCAAAAATGACTAAGACGGAGCAAAACATTTTGGCGGCAATTCCGATTAATTTTTTTCGGAATCGAAGTCTGACCATTTTTAACGGTGAAACTTCTGGACTAAAGGGAGGCGCTTTTCGATTGAGAGCCGTGAGTGCTGACAAAGATGGCAATCCGCGCCGATCAAAAGAATTCCTTTTTTTTGGCAACGGAATGTTTTCTATGGCATATCCCACGGAAAGTGTACTGCAATTTCATCTGGAATCGGGCATCTGGGGTTATAAGTATATTTTTACTAAAAAATCTAATGCGAAAAAAGACGGTTATTTTTGGGAGGTAACATCACCCAAGATTGATACGACGGTGTATCATCACGACAAAGATGTGCCAGGATTAAAAATATCCAGCGAGAAACCTGGATCCAAGAGCACAATCCTATTGCAGGTAGAAGGAGAAATCAGTCAATATATCTACATTGGCTGAAATATCTAAAAACGCCATTTCCCATGTCGGTTCTTCATGAGCCATCCCAAGTGCGTGGCAATAAATCCAACTTAATGGAGATATTGTCATGGAAAAAAGAATGAAAGCAGTGAGTTTTGACGGCATTTCTGGAACCGGTAAATCTCAGATAATGAGATTGCTGATGGGTTATTTCAAAACCATGGAGAGAAAAAAAGTCGCCGGGTTTTCAGAAAATCTGATTGCTCCCGAAAGAGAGCGGTTAGCTGAAAGAGTGGAAAGCCTCAGGTTGACGGGTTGCGATGGAGGCAGTCTTAAGGAAGACGTGGAATTTACAAACACCGCTTCTTCTGATCGAGCGTACATTTCCAGAACTTTCATACCGATGCTTTCTATCCAAACCGATGTAGAGCTTTTGTTTATCGATCGTTGGACGCCCACTAATATGGCCTATCAGTCATTAAATGGATTGGCGCCGGATGAGATCTATCGGATGCATCAAGAGAAAGGCGTTTTTGAGCCGGATCTGCATGTGATATTGACTTGTCCGATAGAATTGGCTGTTGAGCGGGTAGACAAGAGGGTGAGCAAAGTAGTGCGCGGAGTAGCTGGCAAAATGTCCACTGTTATGAGTGGTGGAGCAGTTGATATCCAGGCTTCCTATGAAAAAAAGCGAAGGATACAAGATGCATTTCTGCGCCTCCCGGATATTTTGGGGCAAGAACGATGCGTCGTTTTTGACACAAGCAGATCGTTCGAGCAAATTGTCCTAAAATTAGTGCCGATTGTGACTGAAAAGCTGTTCGGCTACAATCTCGCCTTTTCGCCTCATTTTCAGGAGCGACTGGACGAGATCGATTTTCCCGAATACCCCTGTGACCATATGGTGATTTCAGGGTAAAACAAAAAAAACGCCATTTCCCATGTAGGCTCTTCGTGAGCCATCCCAAGTGCGTGGCAATAAATCCGACTTAATGGAGATGTTGTCATGAAACACGAAGAAGAAAATTTCGCAGTAAAGGTAGTTGGAGCAGTGGGCAATCTTGAGACCAGGATTAGAAAAGTGACACTGCTGAATGATAAGGAAATTTTCCCTTACCAAGAGGCTCAGATTTCTCTGGAAGAAGTTATTCCTCGAGATATTAAAATCACTTCTTACTACGCCCTAGAAAAAAATCTTTCATTCATTCGAAGTCTGCATCGGAAGCTCTTGCGGCAAGGCTATGATATTTTTCAACTGACTATTGGTTTGGTCATCCAAATCAATGAGGAGGATCCGAGAGAGCTCGTGCCTCCAGTAGTCGAAGTCGAAAATGACATCCATTTTATTCTGGATGGCCTGCACCGAGCATATGTGGCGGACGCAATCGGATCACCTTTGAACGTGATGGTGGTGAAAAATGCGTCAGTCGAAGCGTATGCTCTGCCTAACGAATGGTCCGAAATTCGAATCAGGCAGGAAGTTCCGGAAAATTCTTTTGAAAAGAAGAAATATAGAGAAGGATATCGCAATCTCTATCGTGATCTTCCCGGAACCGGCGGAATTCGAATGAATTCCAAATAGCAACAGCAACAAAAAGCCGTCAGTTGAACCAAGCTGGCGGCTTTATTATTTTATTATGGAAATATATTATTGAGAAGAATGATTTCCGCATCGCTCGTGAGGTAGCTTAGAAAATGGGGAGGTTGTTTGAATAAATATGAATATTTTATGAAATCTTCTGCTTCAAAGCTTTGGTATTCAAAAAAATAGAATTTTCTCACGATGGAATGATTGACAAGCATCCTGATTTTTGTTAGTATGTATTGTCTTTTATGCGGATAGCTGTTTTCGTCAAAAAATAATATGAAGAGGAGGATCTATGGAAATCCCGAAGGACTGGAAAGATTGTACAAGGATATCGTTGAGAATTTTTGTGCCGCCGCATCTTATTGCCGAGGCGCACAATATCGAACCGGGTTCGATAGAAATTGAGCGTCATAGGGTGTCGGACGCTTCTGACAAACTGGTGTGCGATTATCTTGCGGCTTGCGAGAGGAATGATGTCGATGCGGCCCGTGCAATCTTGCGTGAATGTTTTGAAAAACACGCGCATACAAAAGGGGAGGCCGAATACATTTTCCAGCAAGCTATGTATCTCATGGATAAAGGACTTGCATTAGAGGCTTTGCAGAAAATGATCGCACTGACCCCGGATTAAAAAAGTTGCCGCTGGCAGCCACGACCCAATCACAAAATGTGAGAGGGTCGTGTTTTTTT
This sequence comes from Candidatus Moraniibacteriota bacterium, assembly GCA_003543115.1. Taxonomy (GTDB): domain Bacteria; phylum Patescibacteriota; class Minisyncoccia; order Moranbacterales; family UBA2206; genus UBA8518. Next base: position 2,745 of record DPJH01000022.1, on the reverse strand, counting down.
ATGTTGTAATAAAGTATAGTTGCGAACTTGGGCATCCTTTGATGAGTTGATTGATGGGCGAAATTTCGCCGTCTATCGCTAAATCTTCTTCATGCTAATAAAAAACGAAGTTGGGGATTTTTTACTGCATAAACAGGACATCAGGTGGGGCGGATCATCATTTGACAAGGCATGAAAAATATGCTATAATGTCAAATTGTAGTTCGTTTTATCTTCCATTCCATCTCAAAAGGAGATTCTGTCATGCTGACATCAATTGAATTGCAAAAATCAATAGAAAATCTGGAAAGTGCTAGTGAGATCATGGATGTTGTTTGGCATGGCTTGCGTCCAAATGATTGTTATGGCAGATGGGACTGCCTAACCTCATCCCTGAAAAATGTTTTGTTAGCCAGATTGTCGTGTATTCAAGGAGACTTTGCTGATTGGCGAGGAACATACGAGCGATTGACGTATAGGAATTATTTTGATGTCAGAGTGCTCATCCTTGAAAAGATGTTCATCACCGCTAAAACCTCAGCCGATTGGCGCTTTCTTTTCACAAAAAGTACGCCAATTGAAAAAAGGCAGTGTCAGATTTTGGAAAACCTCATTGATGCTGCAGATAATATTGATGATGTGTTTTTTGCCAGAGAAAACATCGGAGAGAATTTGATTCTGAAAGAGCGGGCGGAACAAAAGATTCTCAAACTTTGCATCACATTCGAACTTTGTCTGCAAGCGTTGAAAAAATGTGGGGGCGAACAATCAGATTTCACTCAAAAAATTGTGAGGAGATCTGACAAGACGATAGTGTCTTTCGAGAATTTGTGTTATGCAAAAAAATATCACTTCCGGAATTTGTTTGTTCGAGCACTGATTATTTCCAAGTTTTCAAAACTCAAAACCTCTTTGGAAAACTGGATAACTTTGCTGAACAGTACTTCCGAGAATTGTCCTTTGAGATCAGTGATAATGTTGAGGCTGAAAGAAAGTTGCACTCAGTTAGCATGACAAAGGGGAGAACACTCTCTGTAACAACGACCCAATCACAAATGTGAGCGGGTCGTATTTTTTTTATGGTGCTATGAAGTTTAATTGCAGCGTTGTTCCAAAAAAATGCGGTCGTCATATTTTGGCATATATTTAGAAGTACTAAGAAATAAAAATGGTCTCATGATCGTTTTTTATTATGCGCTGAAAAATAAAAAAGCCTCGGTCATGTGCGGATGACCGAGGCGACTGAGGATTTGCTCCGACCTATTCGAGTCCAGTTCCTCCCCAGACATTCTGGCCGCCAGTATTGCAGTAGTCAATGATGACATTGCAGGCAGTGTTGAAGGCTTTGATGTCGAAAGATTCTCTATACGTCTCGGTGAGCACCTCGGACAACACTTGAGCGTCAACTCCATTGTCCCGCAAGAGAGCTTCCAGAATGGCGATCCGGCAAATGGTTGCCATATGAAATGCCGGAGGCTTGGATGGATCCAGTCTTCCCCGGTATTCTTCCAGTTTCCTTTCGAGCATTTGTCTTCGAGGGTGATTGTCGGGCAGGGTGATGGTGGGTAATGTCATTCTGCTGCTCCTTTTGGATATAGTGAGGATAGGATTGGGTAAGAAACGTTGCTTGATTTTCAAGTTAGTTAATTCTAAAAAAAGTTTTGTCTAAAGTCAATAAGTAATTTATCTAAATTTTGAAAAATAGCCCTGCTACGTAGCAATGTAAGGAGTAAGTTGCTTAGCGGGGGAATGGCAGAAGGCGAGTATCGAAATATTTTTAAAAATAAAAAGAGGATCCTTGCGAATCCTCTGGGCTACATTTTTGGAGCTGGGCGATCTTAGCCCCGAATCACGTCTGTCATGGAAAAGCAGACCCCTTTGAAGCCCTGTTCCTTCTTGACTGCCAGGAAATCCAAGGCCATGAGAGTGCCGTCGACATAGGTACTTCGTCCGTTGACATTGTGCTTGAATCTAAGTTGCACATTTCCGTCAGGGGAGACGAGGGAGTATTCATGCCAGCCATGTCCCCCAAGGGCGTCGGCCGGAATACCCATGAGGCGCTGCTCGATTGCGTCCCGGACCGATCTGATGTTTTCCAATGAATATTTGACGCCCATCAATTTCAAAATTTCTCCGACAGCTATTGCGGTTCCGCTGACATCTTTCTTTCCGGCTTGGTGGCTTTCGACGATCCGGATTTCCCATCCGTGGATGGCTCCGGGATAATTGTCGGCAGCATACTCGAACATGTCCATCAGCATGACGATTGGAGCTGACATGTTTGGAGAAATGACAGCCGGTATTTCTGATTCCTCGACTATCCTGAAAAGTTCATTACGCTTGCCGCCGGTGGTTCCCATGATGAAAGGTATCCTGTTTTCGCAATAGAGTTGGGTATTTTTCATGATTCCGTCAGGATGGGTAAAGTCGATAGCGATCAAGCTGTCCCTAAAATCCGAGGCCAGCTTTTTCAAAACGGCTTCGTGAAACGTGGGTTTGTGCAAGCGAATCGAGTCTTCGAAATATTTTTGTGTGGTGTCCGGACCAGTCAAAGATTCATGGATTACCTGAAAGCCATCGCGTACTGAGATGGCATATGCTAGCAGGCTGGCCATTCTTCCCGGGAGTCCGTTGATCATGACTGAAAACATTTTCTTCTACCTCCATTTCGTTGAATGAATGAAAATAATCGCCTAAATTAAAGATCAAGAATGATTAATAATTTGAATAAATAATAGGGATATTGATTGATTTTGTCAATTGGTT
>DPJH01000030.1 GCA_003543115.1 Candidatus Moraniibacteriota bacterium | reverse complement strand
CAGTGAGCGCATATCTGGATATTCTAAATCGCAAACTTTCACAAGAAACAGCTATTATTCAAGGCGAGGTTTCCAGCATAAGCCTCAGAAACGGGCATGCCTATTTTGCAATCAAGGATAAGAATGATGAAAGTCTTCTTAATTGTTTCATGTGGGCAAGTAAGTATGAAATGTCCGGGGTGGAATTGGCGGAAGGGATGGAAGTTATTATCCACGGATTGCCGGAAGTATATAAGCCGTATGGAAAGCTTTCTCTCGGGACAACAGTCATTGAATTAGTGGGAGAGGGCGCTCTTAAAAAGGCCTATGATGCTCTGAAAAATAAGTTGGAGGCGGAAGGATTATTTTTGGAAGAGCGCAAAAAATCCATTCCCCAATTTCCTCATAAAATCGGCCTTATCACTTCTCGAGACGGGGCTGTTATCGGAGACTTCAGTGCTAATATTGGAAAGTTCGGATATGAGATTATTTTTATGGATTCTCGCGTTGAGGGCGCGGCTGCTATAGGCGATTTAATAGACGCAGTGGATTATTTTTCAGATAAGGATATTGATGCCTTGGTTATTATAAGAGGCGGGGGAAGTCTGGAGAGTTTGCAGGCCTTCAATAATGAAATGCTAGTACGAAGAGTGGTAGGTCTGAATGTTCCGGTGATATGCGGCATAGGCCATGACAAAGACATACCGCTGCTTTCCTATGTAGCTGATATGTCAGTTTCCACTCCAACTGCAGTAGCGCAGGTTCTGAATAAATCCTGGGAAAAAGCTTTAGACAGATTAGAGGGTTATGAAAAAAGTATTATCAAACAGTATGAAGCCATGTTGAAAGATGGCTGGTATAAGCTAGAAAGTGCTTCTAGTAGGATAAGGGATTTCTATCAGGAAATATTTAAGAGATTTGAATTTTGCGACCAGTCTATCAGGGGTATTGTTTCGAATTTCACCTATATTCTCCAACATAATCATGAAAAGTTAAAAAGGACTTCTCTTGAGATCGATAATTTTTATCAAGGGATATTTAAAAAGTTTAACGAATGCCAGCAAACTATAAAGAATAATATCATCAGCATCGCTCACAGCATCCGGCATGAAAAGTACAAAATTCAAAAAATAGGAAACTTGCTTTTAGCTGGATTTGGCAGCGCACTGGTGCGCACAAAAAAGGAGTTGTATGGTTATGAAAAAGAAATCAATCAAAACAATCCGGAACGCCAGTTGAAATTGGGATATAGCATTGCCACTCTTAATGGAAAAGTAATCAGATCGGCAAGCCAGGTCAGACTTGGAGAAATTTTAACAAATAAATTAGGCGATGGTGAAATTAAATCTGAGGTTCAAGAGATTTTTAATAATTAAGTTGATATAAAATATCATGGTAAAAGTAAATTTGTCCGAATCATTGAAAAAATTAGAAGAGATAACCGCATGGTTTGATAATCAAGAAGAGGTTGATGTTGAAAAGGGCTTGGAAAGAGTAAAGGAAGGCGTGAAACTGATAAAAGCCAGCAAGGAAAGATTGAAAGAAGTTGAGAATGAATTTAATGATGTTAAAAAGGCATTGGAGGAAGAGTTGGATGAATAATCAGATTTTACTCATCATCTATAAAATTCTAAAATTAAACTCATATTTATATCTTTGGGAAGATCATCTGATTGGGGAAAATGCCTTATGATTGCAGAACTTTCTTTTCTTTCAAGCCAGCCTGGCAAATCTCCTATTTTCTTTTCTTTCATAGCATCCTGAATCAAAGGATTTTGAAACATCTTTTCTTTGATAGCAATTTTTTGTCCGGCACTCACTTGGTAAGAGGGGATAGTGACTTTTTTATCGTCAACTAAAACATGTTCATGGGATACGATTTGTCTTGCTTGTTCTCTGGTCTTGGCATAGCCTAAGCGATAGACGACGTTGTCCAAGCGCGCTTCTAATTGCTGGAGAACTAGCTCGCCGTAGTTTCCTCTGGATTTTTGAGCATTTCTAACATGGCGGAGAAATTGTTTTTCTGTTACGCCGTATATGAATTTAAGTTTCTGCTTCTCTTCCAATCGCTTTCCATATTCAGATTTGGCTCGCAATTTTTCTTGGCGGGATTTTCCCGGCAGAAGCCCGAAGCGGCGCAGATATTTCTTTTTTGGTCCAATGTGTTTGGCCATAATTTTTATTATCAATATGGATTGATCTTCATAAATATATATACAAATTGCTAAATCATTTCTTCGTTATAAGTCGATTGTTTTTTGCATGATAAAATATTCTGAAATATTTAGCCCTGTAAAAATATATTACATAGTAATCATATGTGTGGAAGATTTTCAATTACAACTACTTGGGAGGAATTGGAGGATAGATTTGCAGTTGATATTCCGCAAGATTTATACAAGCCCAGATACAATGCTGCTCCAAGCCAGAATATGCTGGTCATTCCGGAAGAAACTCCTCATCAGGCGGATTTTTATCGCTGGGGCTTGATTCCTCATTGGGCAAAAGACGCAAAAATAGGCAACCGGCTTATCAATGCCAGAGCAGAAACGATAGTAGAAAAACCCTCTTTCAAATCATCTTTTGAAAAACACCGCTGTCTTGTGTTGGCAGATAGTTTTTATGAATGGGACAAAAAATCAGCCAAGCATGTTCCCTACAGAATAATTTTACAAGGCGGAAAACCTTTTGCTTTTGCTGGAATCTACGACTATTGGAGGAGTGTAAAAGGAGAATTGATAAAGTCATTTGCAATCATTACCACCCAATCGAATGATTTATTATCGAAAATTCATGATCGTATGCCGGTCATTCTATCCAAAGAGGATGAGGCAAGGTGGCTTGATTCAGCGCTTGAATTAAAAAATGCAAA
>DPJH01000018.1:735-9113 GCA_003543115.1 Candidatus Moraniibacteriota bacterium | reverse complement strand
ATCAGGCGGTGACGAGGCCGTAGGGATATAAAGAATAAGTAAAAAAAGCTTAAAATTAAGACGGATTTTTTTGTTTTTTGCTTTATTTAAGCCTTTGCAAAAATAGCAAAAATAGATTATAATGTATTAGTAAGTCTTCGTGCCAAAGTCTTTTGGTTGGATTTTGTTTTCATTTTCGATGGGAATATTAAAATACAGAATATAAAAAGTAAAATAAATTTTAATTATGTCTCTAAGGGCTTATATCTGGGGAATCCGTATCTTAACTTTACTTTCTTTTGGTGTGTTTGTTGCGGTAGTCAAGCTTGTAGACCCTGACAGCTCAGGATTGGTAGGAAAGATAATTTTCTATTTAAGCGCATTCTTTTTTTTGAGTGGTTTTTTCAATCTATTGCTTTTGCGATTAAGAAAAAGCAATGTGAATGCAGAGAACAATTTTTCCAGTATAGGACTAAGCTTTAGACAGGGAATATTGCTTGCTCTTTTCTCTATTGGAATCCTCATTTTGCAAAGCTTTAGAATTTTAATTTGGTGGGATGGATTATTGTTAATGTTCGGAACCTTCATTATTGAACTTTATTTCGTGTCTAGAGACTGATAGAATTTTTAATTTCCGCTTTTTTAATTTTTTAAATGATTTTAGAATATGAAAAAATAATATCATTTATAAAGTTAAAAAATTATAAAATTTTTGTAAAATATTATGACAACTGAAAAAGAAAAAAAAGTAAAAGACGGAAGTGAGTATACCGCTAAATCAATCCAAGTTTTAGAGGGCCTTGAGCCTGTGCGAAAAAGACCAGGAATGTATATCGGCGGAACTTCAACTGAAGGATTGCATCATCTCATTTGGGAGGTCGTCAATAATTCGGTGGATGAGGCTATGGCTGGCTATGGAAAGGAAATAATTATGAGGCTTATGCCTGACAATATTGTAGAAATTTCTGATCATGGAAGAGGTATCCCGGTGGAAATTCATCCCCAGACAAAAAAATCAACGCTAGAAACCGTTCTTACTGTGTTGCATGCAGGAGGAAAATTTGGCGGAAATGGATATAAAATTTCTGGAGGCCTGCATGGAGTGGGTGTTTCTGTGGTGAACGCTTTGTCTGTCTGGACTAAGGCTGAGATTTGTCGAGACAAAAAAATATATGTTATGGAGTTTGAAAGAGGAGTGCCAAAAACCAATGAACCGAAGGTTATTGGAAAATCAGAAAAAACTGGAACAAAAATTTCTTTTCAAGCCGATCCTCAAATTTTTCCGGAAATAAAGTATAACTGGGAAAAAATATTAGCCTATGTAAGACATCAAGCCTTTTTAGTTAAGGGTATACATATTAAAGTATATGATGAACGCGAAGCAGGAAAAGAAAAAGCTTATGGATTTCTTTTTGATGGAGGCTTAACTTCTTTTATAAAATTTCTTAATCGTGGCAAGGAGATTAAGAATGAATTTCCATTTTATGTAGAAAAAGAAGATGAAAAAACGGAATCTGTAGTGGAAATTGCTATGCAATATACTGACAGCTATAAGGAACATATTTTTTCTTTCGCCAATAATATTTTCACTCCAGAAGGGGGAATGCATGAAGTTGGCTTCAGAACAGCTCTTACGAGAGTGATAAATAGCTATGCAAGAAAGAATAATATTCTAAAAGAAAAAGACGAAAACTTTACAGCTGAAGATTTGCAAGAAGGATTAACAGCTGTCATTAGCGTGAAATTGCGCAACCCTCAGTTTGAAGGTCAAACCAAAGCAAAGTTAGGAAACGGTGAAATGCGAGGAATCGTTTCTGCCATAACAGCAGAGGCCTTAAATGATTACCTTGAATCACATCCAAATAATGCCAAGGCTATTATTGGAAAATGTTTATTGACGAACAAGGCGAGAATAGCTGCGAGGGCCGCTAAAGATGCGGTTATTCGAAAAGGTGCTCTGGAAGGAATGACTTTGCCCGGGAAATTGGCCGATTGTTCTTCAAAGAATCCGGCTGAATCAGAACTATATATTGTGGAGGGAGACTCTGCTGGTGGTTCAGCGAAACAAGGGAGAGATAGAAAATTTCAAGCAATTTTGCCTTTGCGCGGTAAATTAGTGAATGTGGAAAAAACCACTTTGGATAAGGTGGTAAAATCGGACACTCTGAAGCCAATTATTATAGCATTGGGAGCGGGGATCGGAGATAGCTTTAATATTGAAAAATTGCGATATCAAAGGATCATTATTATGGCCGATGCCGATGTGGACGGTTCTCATATTAGAACTCTTCTTTTAACGTTTTTCTATCGCTACTATGAAGAATTAATTAATAGGGGCTATATTTACATTGCTCAACCTCCATTATATAGGATTCAGAAAGGAAAGGATGTTCAGTATGTTTATACGGAAGAAGAAAAAAATATAGCTGTAGATAAAATAAAAATAGCTTTAGGAAAAAATAAAGAACAGAAAAAGAATGCGAAAAAAGAAGAGAGCCAAGAAAAAGAAAATATTGTAATGGAAACTGACGAAGATGATGAGCAAAAAGATACAGAAGAAAAGTCTTTGGGTATAAATATACAAAGATACAAAGGTCTCGGAGAAATGAATCCAGAGCAGTTATGGGAGACTACTATGGATCCGGGAAATCGTTTGATGCTCCAGGTTTCCATTGAAGACGCTGAAGCTGCAGATAAGATGTTTGATGTGTTGATGGGTTCTGAAGTAGAGCCAAGAAGAAGGTTCATTCAGACGCATGCCAAGAGCGTTAAGAATCTTGATGTCTAAAACAGTAAAATATATTTTTTGAAAAAAAGACTTGTATTTTCCAAGTCTTTTTTTATGTAAAAAACATCAAGGATGTCCATACTCGTATCAGTTGGATATTCTTCCTGTTGAATTGTCAAAAAAGATTTTTTGTTTTTTAAATAAAGCTTTTCTTGATAGTTTTTTTTTGGTATAATTAAATAAGATATAAACGATTTTTTTAAGTGAAAATAGTAAATAAATATATGAAAAAAACAATAAAAATATTAACCATATTTTTTGTTCTAGGTTTGCCTAGCTGGGTCTTTTCCATGCAAAGCGCTAACTATAACATCATAGTTGACTCTGTTAATTCAGGTGGCGGAGAGAGCGGCTCAACTAATTTTTCTATTCTTGATTCAGAGGGAGAACCTTTTATCGGAAATGGATCGAGTGAAAATTTTGCATTAGGAAGCGGATTTGAATCAGAGACAAACTTCGGCATTTCTTTAGCAGTGAACTCTTCGGTAGCTGATTTTGGAAACATAATTGCCGGAAGCAGTATGATTAAAAATACGTCTTTAACAGTAATCACTGATGCTTGGGGCGGATACGATATGGCCATTTTTCAAAATAGGAATCTGACTCATGAAGATAACATAACTACCATACCTAGCTATTCATGTTCCATAGGAGCTCCATGTTCATGGAGTGGAGTGGGGTTGGGATTTACTGTCAAATCCGGTACGAATGTTGAAGCAAAATGGTATAGCAATCCGGATTATTATTATGCCTCCATTCCTGATACTATGACTGTTTTCCATACAAAAAATGGATATACTAGCGGTGAAGATATCACCAATGTAGAATATAAGATTGATGTTCCGGCGACTCAAAAATCGGGCATATATGCCAATTCTGTATTTTATGTGGTAGCAGCAAAAATATAGGTTGTGGCTATTAGTGAATTGCCGCAAAAAGTAGTATAATTTAAAGAGATAGACAGCTTTAATTAACTCAAAGATCATTATTTTCTCAAAGCGGGATGAGCTTTATATTTAAGATGGACATTCTGGAAAATAGAAATAAAAAACAATATAAAAAATCGGTGGATGGAATGTTTTCCGTTGCTTCTTGCCGCCTTAATGGAAAAGCGACGCTATCAAGAGGGAATAGTGGAAAATCTTATTGGAGAAAATCAAAAAGTTTAATTAATGGTTTTTTGCATATAGCAAAAAAAATAAAATATAAAAAAGCTTATACGGCTGCTCTTGTTATCGCGATTATCATTGCAATCGTATTTAAGGATACCCCTTCAATTTATGGAGCCACATATTATTGGAATCAACTGAGTTGGTCAGGCGGACAAACTTCCAATGATGCGATTCATCCAGGCAGCCAGAATGGATGGAGTGAATTTTCTTCCAAGGATTCTTTTGTGAAGACGGTCAATTCAGGAAATGATATTGAACTTGATTGGACAGCTGGATCATCTGTTCAAACTTCAGACACAGGATTGGAAGATACTCATAACGGAGGAGGCTTTAATGCTGGAAACCATTTTCAAACAAAAACCAGAGGGGCTGGCCAAGGAGCTCATATAGATTTGAGTTTTTCCGGTGTAGCTGCAATTTCTGCCGGTAACAGTTTTGTTTTGGCGATAAAGTCAGATAATAGCGTTTGGAGCTGGGGAGAAAATACGAGCGGTCAACTGGGAGATAAAACCTTGATTGATCGCTATACCCCAGTTCAGGTGGTAGGGGCAGGGGGGAGCGGTTATTTGAATGATATAGAGATGGTTAGTGCGGGAACTAACCATTCTTTGGCCCTCAAATCCGATGGAACAGTTTGGTCTTGGGGAAATAATGATAATGGACAATTAGGAAACAATCTAGTATCTCTTAAGAATATTCCAGTTCAAGTGGTTGGTCCTGGTGGAATTGGAGTGTTAAGCAATGTAATTTCTGTTTCAGCTGGGGAGGGCTATTCTTTGGCCCTCAAATCCGATGGAACAGTTTGGAGCTGGGGTAAAAATACTGTAGGCCAATTAGGTGACAATACGATTGTGGAAAAACATTATCCAGTTCAAGTTTTAGGGGTGGGAGGAGTCGAATTCCTTTCTTCCGTCGCTTCCATTTCAGCTGGAGCCTCGTATGCGTTAGCTGTTAAATCTGATGGAACTGTCGTGGCATGGGGAAAAAATGATTCAGGTCAACTAGGAAATAATTCATATGCGGACTCATATGTTCCAGTTCAAGTTTTGGGAGTTGATGGTATGGGAAACTTATCTTCTATAATATCTGTTTCTGCTGATGGTACGCATTCTCTATCACTTAAGTCTGATGGAACTGTTTGGTCATGGGGAAAAAATGACAAAGGTCAATTAGGTATAAACAGTTTTATTGATAAGAAGACTCCAGTGCAGGTGCTTGATTCGACTGGAACAGGCTTTTTAACCGATATCGTCTCCATAGCAACAGGAAATAAATTTTCTTTGGCTGTAAAAAATGATGGAAAGGCTTGGTCTTGGGGTTATGATTCGACTGGTCAATTGGGAGATAATGCTTTAACAGAAAGATCGCTTCCATTTCAAATTTTAGATACGGGTGCTACTGGAAATCTGTCTCAGGTATCTTTTATTGATGGAGGAGATGGATATGCAGTGGCTTTTAAGACGGATTCTGATGGTTCTGTTTGGTCATGGGGAAAAAATGATAAAGGTCAGCTGGGCAATAATACAGTTGATCCTGTTAGAACTCCCATTAGCACTTGGGGTCCGGCTAATGGGAATATTCCAGATGTTCAAAGCGTATCTTCTGGTCGCTATCATACGATAGCGCTTAAAACGGATGGAACAGTTTGGGATTGGGGAGGAAACGGAAATGGGCAATTGGGAACAACAGCAGGGCAAAATAGGCTTACCCCGATTCAAGTGCGCGGTCCCGGCGGATTTGGAAATTTAGAAAATATAGTGGAAGTAGCCGCTGGAGATTATCATTCTTTGGCTCGCAGATCGGACGGAACTGTTTGGGCGTGGGGAAGAGGATCTTTAGGCGAATTAGGTGATGGAACATGGATTTCAACCAGATATAATCCGGTGCAAGTGAAAGATGCAGCTGGAACTGGATTTTTGACTAATGTGGTTGCTATTTCAGCTGGAGAAGATTATTCCGTGGCTCTTAGATCAGATGGAACGGTTTGGGCTTGGGGAAAAAATGACAGGGGCCAATTAGGGGATAATTCAACAAATTATAAAAATCTACCAGTTCAGGTTTTGGGAGTAGGAGGGGCTGGATTTTTGAATAATGTTTCGAGTATTTCTGCTGGTAGTAATTTTGTTTTGGTGGCAAAAAATGATGGAACGGTTTTTAGTTGGGGGCATAATGCAAATGGTCAATTGGGAGACAATACTGTTAGCGGAAAATTAACTCCGATTCAAGTGCTAAATATTAATAATGTGAGTAGCATATCTGCTGGGTATGCTCATTCTTTAGCCCTTAAGACAGATGGAAGCGTCTGGAGTTGGGGGTGGAACGGCAATGGTCAATTGGGAGAGGGGACAAATATTGATAACTCTTTATTGCCGCTTCAAGTAAAGAATTCAACTGGAACAGGCTTTCTTTCTGACATTTCTAAGATAGCTACAGGAAGTAACCATTGTTTGGTAATGAAAAGTGATAATACTGCTTTTGCTTGGGGATTGAATGGTAATGGACAATTGGGCAATAATAGCATTGTAAATAAAAACCTTCCTGTTCAGGTTTTAAATTCAAATGGGAGTTCAGGATTTACTGGTGTTTCTTTTGTTGAAGCTGGATTTGCAAATTCAACTATAATTAAATCAAGCGACTCATTGGTTTGGAATTGGGGAATAAATTCCTATGGTGAATTGGGAAATAATAGGGTTGATGGAACTCTTTTGCCTGTTTCTGTTTGGGGATCTGCCAGTGGAAATATGAAAGTAGGGAAAACTTTTTATAACAGTTCCGGTAATTTTACTTCAGCGGTTATTGATACTAAAAGCATTCGAACATACACAACTGTGGATTATTCTCTCAATACTCCTATTGGGACAGCTATTTTGGTCGATGTTAGGGCGGGGAGTTCTTTAACGCCTGATGCAAGTTGGACTGATTGGATTAGCAATATTTCTTCTGGAGGGGATATATCTTCTTTTGGGGCGAAAAGATTTTTTCAATTTAGAATAAGTATTTCTACGGCTAACACCGATATAACACCCGCATTTAATGGTGTAACCTTTAATTATTATTCTTTTCCTTCTCCTGGATATATGACATCATCTCCCTATAATACATCAGATTCTTCCAATATTCTCTCAAAAATAAGGTGGCATGAAAATTTACAATCAGGTACGGATATAAACTTTCAAGTTAGAACTGCTCCTGATAATGCAGGAATTCCGGGAGCTTGGACAAATTGGATGGGTCCGGATGGAACAATAAATACTTATTTTATGGATGAAAGCGGAGGTGAGGCCATGCCTAATGTTGTAAAAGATGGATCGGGAGATCATTGGATACAATATAGGGCAATCTTAATTTCTGACGGAGTAAGCAGTCCTACCCTTCAGGATGTAACAGTTCAGTATGTGGTTAATGCTCCTCCTGAATTGCAAAATGTAACGGCTTCACAAGATGCAAATGGAATAGTTAATGTTTCCTATGATGTAAGAGATTCTGATACGGATTTTCCAAGCAACCTTACTCCTGGCGAGGTGATTATCAATCTTCAATATTGCAGTTCTAATTGTGGTGTTGAGGGCGGAGAAGTCTGGGCAAATGCCAGCACGGTAAGCGGCGATGTGGGAAGCGGAATTTCTGTTGAAGAGGTAGATTGGAATTCCTATAATTTATCTTGGAACGCTAAAATTGATTATCCGGAAATTTATAATAATGCATCTAATTTTAAAGTGAGAGTTAGGGCTAACGACTCCGAAGGTGCAAATAATCTGGGTTACGGAAAATCCAATGGATTTGAGTTGGACACAAAAAATCCGACTAGTGTATCTTTTTTCATTAATAACAATGAAAATAAATTACACTTGACCACTCCGATAGATGATTCTTCCTACCAAATGATTGTTTCCAATTTTTCTGATTTCAATGATGCAAGTTACGGGGCTTTTAGCGCTGAATATAATTATTCAAATTTAACCAGTGATCCAGCTACGGTTTATGTAAGAATAAAAGATGCCCATGGAAATTATACGACAGCTACGGAGACAACACCGGAAAAGCTCCGCAATATTGTTTTTTATGATATCTCCAATAATTCAACTAATGAGTATCGCGAGCTTGTTTCTTGGGAAGTAGCAGGAGCTTTTGAAGTAGGAGCTGGATTTTCTAAATATAATATTTGGAGAAGTACCGACGGCTCAAGCTATTCATTGATAGACTCTATTTCAGACAGAAATGTAAATTATTATTTGGATCAAGGCCTTTCTAATGAAAATACTTATTATTATAAAGTTTCAGTAGAAGATATTCATAATAATATTGCTGAGTTCTCAGATATTGTAAGCGATTCTCCTGATGGAGAAGGAGGGGCAAATGCAACTCCTCCGGTTATTTCTAATGTTTCCAATCCTCCTGTAGCAATAACAACCAATAGCGCTACTATAACTTGGGATACT
>DPJH01000018.1:0-672 GCA_003543115.1 Candidatus Moraniibacteriota bacterium | reverse complement strand
ATCAACTGGACAACCAATGAGCCATCTACTTCTTTCATAGAATATTCGACTGCGGACGGTTTCTCTTCCGGAACGGTAAATGGAAGTTATGAATTGGTTACAACTCATAGTGTAAATCTTCCAAGCATCCTTAATCCTGATACGACTTACTATTATAAGATCCATAGTAAAGACGCTTCAGGAAATGAAGCTGTTTCGGCTCAGATGGATTTTCACACCCTGGCTTTAGGAGATCTGACTGCTCCTGTAATATCGAACATTGCAACTCCTCTTATCACTCATAACTCAGCTACGATTTCCTGGTCTACCGATGAAGGGGCTAATTCCTATGTGGAATATGGAGAAACTGTTGGCTATGGCTCTATCTTTGGATCGGAGAATTTAGTAGACAATCATTCAATTATCTTGCCAAGCACCTTAACGCCTGAAGTCACTTATCACTATCGGGTTAAATCCAAAGATGCTTCTGGCAATGAATCAATTTCTGGAGACTACACATTTACCACCCTGATTGATCCTCAGGATATCACAGCGCCTACTTTGACTAGCGGGCCGACTATTTCCGGTGTGACAGCTACCACGGCCACCATTACTTGGACTACCGATGAAATCTCCGATTCGAAAGTGGGTTATTCTCAGGCAATGGGAAGTTTTACTTTGGAGCAGGGAAGC
>DPJH01000020.1 GCA_003543115.1 Candidatus Moraniibacteriota bacterium | reverse complement strand
TCCCAGATAAACTGGAACCAGATCCGATAATTTTCAGCTAGCTCCTTGTTTTTCATGACAAAAATCGTCCCCTCTTCTCCGAAATTTCCCACTCCCACACTATTGAAAGTGACGACATAATCGCCGAAAATATCGCAAACTCCCGGAGTGGAATATTTTTTCGGCAAAATTTTATATTCTCCTCCGACTTTTCTGATCGCTTCCGGCATCTCTTCTTTCACCCGATGATCAAAAATCGTGCGATATCTCACTTTTTTCTTTTTCATTTCTTTTTTGAAATTTTCCAAAAAATAGTTGGGGATGTTCGGCGTGAACCATAACGCCTTGGCTCCCAAAAAATCAACCGGCTCACCGACCCGCACAAGATCGCGCATATAATTCTTATACCCTTCCAATCCTTTATAGATAAAAGCAAATTCTTCCATCGGTTTTTGGTCATAGCTTTTTCTCAATTCAGGCAATATTCTTTCTATTTCAATTTCTTTTTCACGAACGATTTCCAATAATTTGTCCGGGTTAACCGCGCCATAGATATTCTCTCCTGCCTGGAAAATCTGGAAGACCAATCCCTTTTCCAGGAGACGATTCAGAGAATCATAAACATTTCTTCGATGAATATTGCTCTTTTTGGCAATTTGAGAAACCGAAGATTTTCCAAGGCGGATCAAGGCCTCATAAATTTTTGCTTCATTCGGAGAAAGACCGATGCTCTCCAAGCTATTTTCGTACATAATTCATCTTTAAATTATTATATGGTGATATTTGCCACCCTATGGGATAGTTGGCCACTCTTCTTATATCCTATAGGATTTAGAAAGCCTGTCAATGACAGACTATGGAAAGCAAAAGAAAAGTAAACACAATCAGTCCTTAATATTCCAAAGAAAAAACCAAGGAGAAGGGAATGAAAAAAGTACTACTAATCGGATATGGCGGCACTATCTTCATGAGGATAGAAAATAATGTAGTCAAAGCTCTCAAAAATACGGAGGAAATAGTCAAACTGATTCCGAACCTGAGTGACGTGGCCGACATAGAATTGGCTATCCTGTCCGCCGTCGACAGCACCAATGTAACCCCCTATGACTGGACAAAGATAGCCACCTATATCGCGAAGCGGCATGACGAGTTTGATGGATTTCTCATCGCTCACGGAACCAACACCATGTCATATACCGCTTCCGCCTTGGCTCTCGCTCTCGGACCGGGACTAAAAAAACCGGTGATTATCACCGGCTCCCAGCTTCCTCTCGGAGTGAAAAGAACGGATGCCCAATTCAATCTCGAAAATGCCCTTCATGCAGTTGTCAAAGCTGCGGAATTAGGAATAGCCGAGGTGATGCTTTCTTTTTGCGATGTGGTCTTAAGGGGAAGCCGCACGGTTAAAATAAGTGAATCGGCTTTTCACGCCTTTGATTCTCCAGCTTACTTGCCCATTGCCCACATCCAATCAACCGGAATCCATTTCAATAATTATGCACGAAGATATGATGAATCTATCGATTTCAAAGTCGTGCCCCAATTTGATCTCGGCGTTCTCACGATCGATCTGGTTCCCGGACAACTGCCCACTCTCATTGAGATCGTTCTGGAATCAGGAAGGTGTCGAGGCCTCATTCTCAAATCTCATGGAGCCGGTTCAGTACCCAACGTTACCGATTTCTCTTTTATCCGATTGATCCGAGATGCTGTCAGCATCCACCGAGTGCCTGTCATGGTGTCCACTAAGTTTATGGGAGGCAATGCCTCAAAAGATGTGAATGATGAGCCGGCAGTCGAAGCCATTGAAGCGGGTGCCATTCACACCGCCGACATGACAGACGTCATGGTCGAAACCAAGCTGATGTGGCTGCTTGCCCAAGGCTATCGCGACACAGCAAGCTTGCGGAAATTGATGACAAAAGATTTTGTCGGCGAAGTTACGACTCGCTAAGAAAGATTAGAACTGCGCAACACAATTATTGCCAATCCATGCTGAGGGAAACTGGATGTTTCCCTCTTTTTTATTGTAGTATGATGCTTAATATTGATTTTCTCAAAAAACATTAAGAAACCGGCAAACCAGCAAAATAAATTGCATCTCAATGCAACAAAAAACATCCCTACTAAACAGGATGTTTTTTGCTTCGAAAATTATTTTATTTCTACTTTAAGGCCTCTTTATATATTTCGATCACTTCTTCCAAAGTAGCCGTTTTCGGATTGGTAAATGAACAAGCATCTTTCATGGCATTGGTGGCCATTATTTCAAGATCTTCCTCGCGAACGCCTAATTGCGAAAGATTGGCAGGAATTTCGATATCTTGGGACAATTTCTTGATCGCTTCAATTCCTTTTTGAGCTCCTTCTTCATCTGAAAGTCCTTCTACGCTTTCTCCCAAAGCTTTGGCAATATCCGAAAAACGCCCCGGATTGGCAGACACATTAAACTTGCAGACATGAGGAAGTAATATCGCGTTGCAAACTCCGTGCGGCAAATCATAAAACCCTCCCAGCTGATGCGCCATAGCGTGCACATAACCTAAAGAAGCATTATTGAAAGCCATTCCAGCCAAAAGTTCCGCGTAAGTCATTTGCTCCCTAGCTTCCAGATTGCTTCCGTCAGAAACCGCATCGCGAAGCCATTTGCTCACAAGCTCAATAGCTTTGATAGCGGAGCAATCCGTGACAGGAGTGGCGATTGTTGAAACATAAGCCTCAACAGCATGTGTCAGAGCATCCATGCCGGTAGCTGCCGTAAGGCTGGCTGGCATCGCCACCATGAGAGCCGGATCATTGATTGAAGCGGTCGGAGTTGTCCGCCAATCCACAATAGCCATTTTTACTTTGCGCGCCGTGTCAGTAATGATGCAGAATCGGGTTATCTCACTGGCAGTTCCCGCTGTCGTATTTATCGCAATCAACGGCGTAACAGATTTGGACGATTTATCCATCCCTTCATAATCATTCACTCGTCCGCCATTATCCACCACCAGCTTGATCCCTTTGGCACAATCATGCGGACTGCCTCCACCTAAAGATATGATCAGATCGCATTGATTTTCTTGATAGGCGTTCACTCCTTCATGCACATTATCATCAGTCGGATTGGCGCAAGTTTCATCCCATATGACCGCTTCAAATCCCGCTTCCTGGATATAGCCTTTTATTAGTTCCGGAGTTCCCACATTGCTTAATCCTTTGTCAGTGACAATGAAAGCTTTTTTCTTCCCGGTTAAAGCGATCTGTTCGCCGATTTTTTTAGCGCTCCCGAATCCCATCAAATTAATTGTCGGCATAAAATAGCCGTTGACCTGTTCCTTCATATTTTTTGTTTTTGCTCCGCCAAACTCCACATCAATGGATCATTTGAACGGATTTTTTAATAATTATATAAACAAAAAAGACCGATGGCACACCCATCTGTCTTTGTCGAAAATCCGCCCAAGCGAATTTTTTACGACTTTATCTATTGTAGCATATTTTTTTGCTCCTGTCCAACTTGAAGTTATTTTTTATACTTTTACGTCATGCGCCATAATCTTTGTGCTTATATTTTTTCAAATCTTTCTTCGCCTTTTCCACGAACCTTCCGAATTGACGATTTTTCTCTTTCTTTCTCAACTCGGTCATTTCATAATATTCGGATTCTTTTTTGAGATTTATATAGTTTGCATATTCACCCCTGTCCAGTTTTCCGGATTCCAATGCCGACAAGACCGCGCAATCAGGCTCGTGAAGGTGCGTACAATCGACATATTTGCAATTTTCAGCCAGCGCAGTGATTTCGTCAAACAGATTGTCAATACCTGCGCTCATATCCGTAATCCCCACTTCCCGCACTCCGGGATTATCAATCACGATTCCTCCATCTACCAAAAAATACATTTCCCGAACAGTTGTCGCATGCTTACCTCTCCCTGAACGCGCCCCGATGTCTTCAGTTTTTATAATTTCTTCTCCCAGCAGCTTATTAATAAGAGATGATTTTCCAACGCCCGACGAACCAAGAAAACAATAGGTTTTTCTTCCAGTGATATATTCCTTAAGCTTCCCCAACCCTTCTTCAGTTAAAGTGCTGGTTGGAATAATCTTAACATCACCCATCCTGTTTTTTATCTCAGTCAATTTCAAATCCAATTTTTCCTCCGAAATCAGATCTGTTTTATTAAGAATGACAGCCGGTTCGATGCCTCCGTCTCTGGCGATGGCAAAATACCTTTCTATACGATTGAGATTATAATCCCTGTCTACCGACTCAATGACGAAAGCCACATCAATGTTTGTAGCGATAAGCTGAGTTTCGTCCTTGCCGCTAGATCTTCTTTTCATCAGAGTTCTTCTTGGCAGCACTTTGTAGATTATGGCCTGTTTCTTGTCAGCTTCAGCAATTGCGACCCAGTCGCCAACCGCCGGAAAGTCTTCCCTATCTGCCGCCTCAAACATTTGCTTGCCGGTTATTTTCGCCAAATATTCGCCCTCGGTATTTTTGATTTTATAGCTTCCTCTGTGCTCGGCAATAACTCGNNTAACCCAAATCTTCAATTTTTATTATTTTTTCTTCCATATTCCATATTCTACCACCAAAGATTCCAATATCCTACCATAATATAAAAAATCCCTCCGCAGCTATGCCGCAGAGGGATTTTGAAAAAACTAAGCCTAATGACTCGGAAACTCCTCTTCAACGATCGATCGCGTGAGTGAGAGTTTTCTTCTTCCTGATCTTCTGATTGGGAACGATAAAAAATTCATCGTCCTGCACAAAAGTTATGTCCGGGATAGACGGACGCTTTGCCAGCAATTTTTTCCTGTCAATCTCTTCCACGATCCGCACAAACTCCTTGTATCCGGAGCTTTTCAGAAATTTGATCACTTCCTCGTCGCTTTTTTTGGTATCGACTCGGGGCGGCGTCATGCGCCAGCCGAACGTGCCGGAGCTCAGCCTGACAGTTCGAAGTTTTTGCGTCAGTTCCGCTTTGCGCGGATTCGCAAAAGTGAACAATGCATTGACCTGGACGTCTCGCACTGTGGTCAACGGCTGCAATTTGATTTTCGCCTCCTCTTTCAATTCGGCGATTTTCCTTTCCAGCTCTTTCTCAATATCATTGATAGCATCTTGGGTGTTTCCCAATTTTCCCAACAAGATGTTGGCTTCAGAAAGAGAACGCGGAACATCGGTTTTGGATTTTTTTATCCGGGTAACATACTTCTTTTTTGCCATTTTTTATCCTCCAAGATAAATATGGATTTTCACACTTTATGTGTGGCATTTGTCAAATAACTATATCCACTCTAGCGCACTTGCGCCCAATGTGTTAATATGTAGTCGACACTCGACAAATAAGAAAAACTTATGCAAAACATCAAGGAAATTCTCACCAGCATCAATGTTCCCTCTCCGGCACAAGATATCTATATGGCGCTTTTGGAAAACGGAAAGGCGACCGCCCGCACTCTGTCTCATCGGACCGGAATCACCCGCACATCCGTGTATGACCATATTAAGATTTTACGGACCAAAGGATTGGTCGTGGAACGCTCTATTGAAGGCACGACTATTTTTGAAATCAGCGATGCCCGCCAGCTGTCCATCCTCCTTGATGAACAAGCTGAACAGCTCCACGCCCAACAAGATTTTCTTAAAAAGAATCTGAGCAATTTGATCGATAAATCCCAATCTCTCCAGCCAAAGATCCGTTTTTTTGAAGGGAAAGAAGGAGTGAGGCAGCTCCTTAAAGACATCTTGTGGCATGATGATGTCACTCTCTATCTCTATTGGCCCTATGAACACATGCTTGATTTTCTGGGAGAAGATTTTTTGCTCTGGTTCAGAGACAGAAGAAAGTTTCACAATATCCCCATCCGAACAATCTGGGCGCATCCGAGCGGAAAGGTGAAAAAACATATTTTTGCCGATGACGATAAGGACGTAGAACGCCGCTATCTCATCCAAAAAGATATCTCTTCTATGGGTTATATCATTTATGATAACAAAGTTGCTTTCATGAGTTCCCGAAAAGAATCCTTTGGGTTCATTGTTGAAAGCGTGGAATTTGTCAGCCTTCAAAAGATGCAATTTGATGTCCTTTGGAATATCGCTAGGAAAAAATAACAGATAAGACAGTTTCGTTTAATTATAATTTGTATAAATTATTACATATCAAAATAAGGATACTTGCGGTAAATTTTATTGCACAAAAAAAGCTCGACTTAAGCCTCTTTTGTAATATTCTGCGAGTTAGAAATAATTTTATAACCAACTAATATTGACCGGGAAATTCTAATTCTTTTTTAATGCCAGCCACATTCCTCCCAATCCCCACCAAACCGCTATCAAACAAAGAAACCATCCGATGATTGGAATTGAAAAGATGATCCAGCTGACCGCTATTCCGACTAATGCGCTAAGATAGAGAGATTTCTCCGTTGTCTCACCGCCTCTTTTAATCATTTGCCGTCCGATCAAAATTCCCGCAAGAATTTTCGAGATATAAAGAGCCGCAAGCCATGCGGCAGAAAGAATTAATGCGAGCGGAATGCCGATCAGAGTCACAAGCAGCAAAATTATCACGATCGGAGCCACGATCATCACTAACAACCCCCAAGCGATCGAAGCGCCGATTTTTCCAAACATCTTGTCCGTAATAGATCTTATCATGTTTCCGAACAAGCCGATCAAAATGAACGCTACTAATAGCGCCGCCAAGAAAGAATAAATTGATCCGGCGATATATCCCCAAAATCCCTCATTCTGTTTTTCTTTCCTGACTGCCACTTCGCTTTTCCTGACTTCACCATTGATTCTGGCGCCTTCGGCAATCTCAGCTTGGTTTTTTGACCGGTATTCAACATCGCCTGCGATGCGGGCATTTTCCCCGATCCTCAATTCGGGCGATTGGGATCCTTTTCGGCCGCTTGAATTTTTGGACAACTCGAGCTTAACATCTTTTCCAACCATTCCATCAATAAAAACATTTCCGCCGCCGCCATGGACGCTCCTGCCGACACTGCCTCTGACTGCCGCGCTTCCCGCACCCATAAACAAATCCCAGCCGACTTTGGCATCTTGTCCGAGATTAATTGCCGCTCCAAAAGCCATGACATTTTTCCCAACTTCCTTGTTGATCATAATGGTGTTTCCGGCTGTCCTGACGCTGTCTCTCACGTTGCCATTGACAGCAATCGTTTGTCCGGCGCAAAAAACCGAACCCTCGACATTCCCGTTGATCGTCACTGATTGTCCGGCGCAAAAAACATCGCCATCAATGTCCTGGTCGATCGTGATGTTTTGTCCTGCGACATAGAGATTGCCGTCAATCGGCTGCTGCTTTGAAATGACAATTGTTTCTCCATTGATCGCTTCGTAGCCAAAAACGGTTACTGGCAGAAGCGCCAATGCAAAAATAATAGCAAAGATCATTCCCTTTTTTTGTTGTTTCATATTATTTGATAAATAATTATTTTGTGCAGAAGAAGAAATCTATTTTATTATACCACACGATAAGCATCATATTTATTGATATTAGTATTACAACTTTACGGTTCAAATATGACGTGTTTTTCAAATCTAAGACAACAATTGGAATGATTTTCTTTTTCAGGATTCAGATAATAAAAAATAATTAATTTTATATTTTTGCCATATGTTTTCCTGTTAAATTAAAACGACCCAGTTTTTACCTTGCCTGCACGCTTGTAATTGACAAAGATAACTCCGCTTGGCGAGGTAGAGCTTTGAGTCAGCTTGAATGCCGCAGGAATGGTTCCCTCAGCGAACAAGCGTTTTCCATGCCCCAGCGTTATGGGAAAGATTTTGAGCCAGAGTTCATCGACAAGATCATGCTCCATGAGTGTCTGGACAAGATTGCCGCTTCCGTAGACATGCAGATCTGGTCCGTCTTGCTGTTTGATCTTTCTGATTTCACCCGAAACATCGCCTTGAATGAGGATCGAATTTTTCCACTCGGGGTTTTCAAGAGTATTTGAAACGACATATTTTTTTGTCTCATTGACGCCGGGCCATTCAGCCTCGTGATTTGGCCAATATGAGGCAAAAATATCATACGTTTTTCTCCCCAAGAGCAGCTCAAATGGACGGCTCATCTGCTCGCTCATGATTTTTTGGGAAAAATCATCAAAATATGGCACGGTCCATCCGCCAAACTTGAAGCCGCCCGAAGTGTCTTCCTCCGGTCCGCCCGGCGCCTGCATCACGCCATCAAGCGTTATGAATGTTAAAACGATAATTTTTCGCATTTTTTTAATTTAATTGAACAATCTTTAATACAAAAAAGAAAACCAAAAATTGCACCCACAATCAAGCATCCGCTTTTTCATGGTCAACACCCAATAGCTAATGAAGTGATAGCATTATTACAAATTAAAAAAGCCTGCAAGATTCTCATTCTTGAACAGGCTTCCTGGACATTGATATTTTTATCAATCAGGTTTATGATGCTGGTTTCACTCCAGTCCTTTGGTATCGAGAACCAGATAGGGCACTTCTTTTTCGATTACCCGATTCACAAATGTTCCGTCCGCCAGGCGAATTCCGGTGTCGGGCATGTCCCTGATCGGAGCGGGTTCCGTTAACGGCCCCTCCTGGGTTTGATCGATTTTTCCATCCTTTCGTCCCCATAATTTGAACGAGATCGAGGTTGGAACATCCGCCCGAAGAGATCCGTCAGGAAAAGTGGAGGCCAGATAAACGCCATTGATACCCACGATCCTCAGGGACTGCGTGTTGAACTGGGATTCCGGAATTTTTTTTCCGACAACATTTCCGGAGTTTTCATCGACGAAGCTGGCGCAGACCTTATCGGTAGCCTTCCATGATTCCTCTGCCTTCGACTGATGTTTGGCTATACGGGATTCATATACTCTCCCATCCCGGCATTCCATGGTTGCGATACCTCCAATGCCGGCCATTGCCATCTGAGAAAAAAACAAACCGGCTGCAATAACCATAATCCCTACAGAAAAAAAATTTTTCACGGCGATTCTCCTTATGCTGCAAAGCTTTAAGTGTTGATACTTCCCTTGCCAAATAAAACAGAGTGAATTAAAAATATTGCCTCATTCCCCTATTTTAGAGCTTAATTCGTTGCTAACATTGAAAATGAAAGCATCATACATACAAACTAACAATAAAACAATCAATTGTCTCAATTGCTTAACAGTTAGTTTGTACAGAGGCTTATATAAAAAGAACTGACCAAAAAGTCTAGCACATGACCTTGATCAAGTCAAGTATTCCTAATTAAAAACAGCGGTTTAAAGCCATTTTTAGAGCATGCTCCGAAGCCTGGAAGAAGTTCGAACCGCATTCACATAAGAATAAATTGAAACCTTATTTTCTTATCCTTTCGCGACCATCCATATACCTCTTCAATGCATCTTCAGATGAAAGCCAATTGCGACCCTCCTTGTGGGCTTCCAATTTTCCGCTACGCGCCAAAAGATTAAGATATTTTTCTGTAAATTTAGATTTTTTGGCCAGCTCAGCAAGAGGAACAAATTTTTCCCTGCTCTTTTTACTTGGCGCCAATAGTTTCAAATAGATATCTAAGGTTCTCTCAACTGCTCTAGCAATAAAATTTACAAACGGGGTATAGTCTCCCTTATCCGCCAAAGACAATGCTTGATAATATCTTTTTCGATCGTTTTTCATCACAATTACCAATGGGAATCCTGCCTGCATAAGAATAATATTCATAGTCAAACGAGAAGTCCTGCCATTGCCGTCAAAAAATGGATGGATAAAAACTAACCTGTGATGCAAAACGCTAGCCAACTCAACTGGATGCATTTTTTTCTTATTATCTCCAACCCAATCAATTAGGTTGCGCATCATTTTAGGAATCTCCAGAGCCTCAGGCGGTCTGTGTTCAGCGCCACCAATTATCACGGCGCTGTTACGATACTTTCCAGCCCACTCCTTATCAATATTCTGCTGAACTATTTGATTGAGTGATCTGATTAAGTTTTCTGAAAAAGTATTTTTTTTATTGGATTCAACTAAACTATAGAGATATTCCAATGCTTCCTGATGATTTTTAACTTCAAGATGATCCTTGAGCGGTTTTCCTTTAATAGTTATTCCTTCATTTATTACTAAATAAGTTTCTTTGAGTGTCAAACTATTGCCCTCAATAGCATTAGAATTGTAAGTCATCTCTACCTCAAACTGCTCTTTAAGCTTTTTGACAGCAGACACGGGAAGCGGACGAAACGAGTTAAGTAAAGCCAATTTTTCATCAATTCTTCTTTGAATTTTTTTGTCTAAATATTGCATAAATTTCTTAATATGGTTTATGTGATTATTCACAGTATACCATATTAAGAAAAGCCGTCAAGCGCATGTATTAGAAGAGTACATCTT
>DPJH01000017.1 GCA_003543115.1 Candidatus Moraniibacteriota bacterium | reverse complement strand
GCTCAACTAAAAGAATATAAGATAATTGAGCCTGACAGGAAAAATATACTAAAAGAATGGGAAAAAAGCTTGCAATTTAATGATAGGTTTTGTGGGCTGTATAGATTTTTCGAACAACCTTTTCAGCAAGCCCTTGAAGAGGTGATTCTTAAAAAAATATCCAAAAGAGAACTGGTAGAGATAATATCTCGAAACAGAGCCGATTTAGTCTTGAATGATAAAACCAGAAAAAATATAGAAAAGCTTTTGCATATGGGAGAACTCAAGTTGAAAATTCATGAAGAGGCAGAAACATTTTTTAGTGACAATTCTTTTGCAGAATATGTTTCCAACGAATATGGGTTGCCTTTGAATATTATTGGTGCTATGAGAAAGAATGAACTTAAGAGTGCGATGGCGGGGAAGATGATAGTGACTGAAGCTGAATTGAGGAAGAGGTTAGGAGGATGCGTAATTATGCAGGAAAATAACAAATGGAATTTGCATACGGGAGAAAAATTTATTTATTGGAGGAATAAGTTGCGTAATATGAGTGATGAAGTGTCAGGCGATGTTGCTTTTCCCGGTATTGCGAAAGGTAAAGTGGTGATACATATGTCTTGGACAGGCATTACTGAAATAGAAGATGGTGATGTGCTAGTTACTTCAATGACAAATCCGCAGATGATTCCCATGCTCAAAAAAGCATCAGCCATTGTCACTGATGAAGGTGGAATCACCTGTCACGCTGCAATTATATCCCGCGAATTAAAAAAGCCATGCATAGTCGGGACCAAAAATGCTACCCAAGTTTTGAAGAATGGAGATATGGTCGAGGTGGATGCTGAGAATGGGGTAGTGAGGATTCTTGAAAAAGAAGGTGAAAATGTAAATTTAAAAAACTAAATTGACATGAAATTAGCAGACATAAAAGACATGGAATTTTGGACGCGGGAATTGAAATTGCCGTTGTTTCGAATGACTGACAAAAATCATAAGTTATTTTCTCAAGGAATGCTGGTTTTCTATAGAAGAAATGTTATCCACCTCTACGCTTCGAGTGAGAGGAGGAAAAAACTATCCAAAGAGGGCTATGATTTTTTCAAGCATGAGCAAAATGTTATTGCCTACGAAAAACAAAGCACAGACACGCTGGAAAAGATGGATCAGTTAGTGGATTATTTTGGTGGCAAAAAAGTAAAAGATATTAGTAATGATGGGATCAGATTTTTTTATTCAGAATTTATCAAAATATTAAATTTATACAGTCATATCTACGCGAAAACAGAACCATTTCGTATGGAAAAATTTGAGCAAGAGAGCGGAAAGTATAAGGATACTATAGAAAAATTAAGCAACATACGCTTTGAGTTGAGGAAAGAAGGAGAAGCGGTTTTTTATAATTTTATAGGAATATTAATAAAAGAAATTGGAAAGAGGTTCGATGTAAAAGTGACGGAATTATATTTCTATACCTACGGTGAAATGATCTTGCTATTGGCTGAAAATAAAAAAGTTAGAGGGGATATCATAGATAGGAGAAAAAAGGGATATATTCTACTTATAGACAGTCAAAAACAAACAATAGTAACCGGTAAAGGATTTATTAATATTTTTAGGAAATTTAAGAATCATGAGAATAATGAAAACAAGAAATTGAAGGGATCTATTGCCGTGAAAGGCATTGCGCGGGGGAAAGTGAGGCTGATAATACACAACAGAAAAGATGTGAGTAAAAAAGTCCTATGTTTCCAAAAGGGAGAAATATTAGTCACCGAGATGACCAGGCCTGGGACAATCATGGCTTGCAACAAAGCAGCAGCTATCATCACTGATGAAGGAGGGATAACTTGCCATGCTGCAATCGTAGCTCGCGAATTGGGTATTCCTTGTATCATCGGAACTAAAATCGCGACACAAGTTCTGCATGATGGCGATCTGGTGGAGGTGGATGCTAACGAGGGTATAATAAGAATTTTAAAATAAAAAAAAACACAGCCCAATCTTTTTTCAAAGACTGAGCTGTAAGAATAGTCGATACTCGCGCGGGAGTCTAACTATTCGGCGGAAAAATATCGGAACATCACTCGACACATGCCGGCCATAATAGCCTCGGCTGTTTGGTCGTGATCGGGTCTGTAGGTAGACGGCCATGGGTCAGGGATATCAAGACGGAAGAGCTTTTCCTTCGGAACCTTGAGCTTCCCGAACATGTATCCCGTTGCTTCGATGTCCGATCCGATAATCAAATCGAACCGGTCGAGATCGGGAATCTCGTTTACCCACCGCTTTTGATGAGTGGAGAGATCTAGCCCGAGACGTCTGGCAGTAACCGTGCTTCCTTCGGATGCACCGCCGCCATTCTTGGCGTGCTCCAGAATTCCAGCACTTTCAACAAGAACGCCCGGAATCATAGCTTGTCGCAGATACATCAAGAGAACCGCAGCCATAAGTGGGCTACGATCAGAGTTTCCGTGACAAACACACAATACTTTTCTGGGAATGTACATATCATCACCTTTGGTTGTCTTTTTGCCATTGTTGGCAGTTAAAAAATACTATCCACGACTGACTAAATATACTATCATATTTCCACCAAAAAGTCAAGCAAGCTATAGTGGATATCTCTTTTAATTGATATTTTGGCTTGAATGCAGTATTATTGAGATAGGCAGGCGTCAAAAAATAATTCGCAAAAATTTGTTCGCTTATGAAAATATTCGATCCAAAAAATTATGTAAGATTGTTCCGATTTACAAATGTGCCTCTTCTTCTTGATTTCTTTTATCTTGAAAGGAAAAAAGACAAAAGGATTCTTGCGATCAACGCCAATAACCAAAGAACGCTATATATTCCAAAAGATGAATTTGAAAAGACTCTTAATGAGGGGGTCGAGATTTATGGGACTAAGGAGAGCGCTAGCAAGTTTGAATCTGAAATGAAAAAAGCCGCGGCTGAATTTTTGGGATTGTCTAAAAATTTGCAAGAAAAGATCATTTCGAAAAAAGATATGCATGACATTGATGAGGCATTTGCAAAGTTTTACGGTTACTATGACAAGACAGATTTTTTCTATACTGATCGGGCTTCGGAAAAGGGACTTGTCCAGAATAATTTGCCTCACTTCGGAAAATTGAAGGAGGACATGAGAAGAGTCATTAATGAGATTCTTTTTGGAGAAAATGCGCTCATCTATTCCATTTTGAAATCTATAGCCGAGAAGTTTGACATTGATTATGACAAGCTTCTTTTTTATACTCCGGAGGAGCTTGATATGGTGTTTGACGGTCAAAAATTTGATGACTCGGTATGTCTTGAAAGAAAAAACTTCTATGCCGTTTATTCGGAGGATGATTTGCTTTTTCTCCACGACAATCCAAAAGAGATCGCCAGGATTTTTTCTTCGAATGATGAAAATGTCATCAAAGGCGTGGTGGCTTCCAAGGGTTTTGCCAAAGGACGGGCGATTATTTTCCCCGATAATGTCACTTCATTTTCCGATCTTCGAAAAGCGATGGACAGGATGGAAAAAGGTGATGTTCTGGTTGCGGAAACCACTTCTCCAGAAATAATGCCGGCCTGCTCGAAAGCCGCAGCCATTGTCACTAATCAAGGAGGTCTCATGTCTCATGCGGCCATTGTCTCTCGCGAATTGAACATTCCGTGCATCGTCGGAACAGAAAATGCGACAACTATTCTCAAGGATGGAGATTTGGTGGAAGTGGACGCAGAAAAAGGGGTGGTGAGAATTTTAGAGAAATAGTATAATGTAAACGAGAACAATAAAATAAATAATAAAAAATATGTCAGAGCAATTTGCCTACAATCCAGGATCTTCAGCAGAAAAGCCTCTTGATGAGGAAAAGAAAAAAGAGGGGGAAGAAAATGAAACTAATGAAACCGATGAAGGCGGAAAGCATAGCGCGTCTTATATCCGGCACAGCGCTTCTAATTATGACACCTATGTGATGCAAAAAGACAGACTTGATAAAAAATTTGACCCTAGAGATCAAAAATTTCCAGATCTGTCATCAAAAGGACTTGAGTTGGCTGAAAATAAAGCAGAAGAATTTTTTCGAAATCTTGATCCTGAAAAAGACATTTTGTTTTTCGCTTCTAGCAATGAAGCGCGGACTTTGGCGACTGCTAATATTTATCGGCAAGAGGCAGAGAGAAGAGGATTTGAAATTATAAAACCGACAAAAACTAATCTTGAACAATCCCCCGAAGATAAGGAAGCAGGAAAGACTGATTTGCACGAAGAGACCGATGGATATGTCAGGATGAGCAGCATGCTATCGCTCAATCCAAGAGATTATATAGAACACTCGATCTTTGTGGCAGGACTCCCTCAATTTATCCAAGACTCGATTGCAGACAGGTTGCCGGAAGATCTGAGATCAAAATGGCGCCAAGCCAGAGAAATCATAAACAACGCTCCTGACGAAGTGAAGAAAAAAGGATTCGGCGAAGTATATCACAAATATGCAGATCAGATCAAAGAATTGTTTCCTGATGTCAGAAATGCCGAGCAGATGGAAAAAAGATTCCAGAACATCATGAAGCTGGCTAAATGGGGAATGGACAAGGCAAAGGAAGCGGGTCTTGAGAAAAATTTGAAAATTCTCGGTTTTGGACATGAAAATTATGCCAGCCCGGTTTTGGAAAAATATTTCGGCGATCGCGACATGGCAAATTGCGAAGCTCTAGGGATTGAAGCTGTCTCTGATGATGAAATTTCATTGGAAAGAAGGGGTGAGAAAGCTGAAATTTCTTTATAATTCTTATATCGCAAGCTGAACCTAATATAAAATTTTATGGATTCACAAAAATTTGTCCGGATGTGGGCTGAGGAAAATCATAACAACTATGACCTTCTCTCCACTATCAGAAATTATGGACCGGGGGCCATATTCGACCTAGGCGCTCAAAATGCAGTGGGGTTTGCGAAGAATTTCCATATGGAATTCTATTTGTTAGAGGATGAGCTTAAAGATCTAGCTGGAAAAGGATACCAATTCTATATTGAAAACAATGGTCTCGATCAATTGCTGCAAAAAATAGAAAAAGAAACGGTGGAAAACAACGAAAATATGCGACGCTTGGTTTCTCTTGATCTCACAAAACTTAGCAATGAAGAATTGTTCCAGGAATATTTGAAATATGTGAAGCCCTATGGCAGCTTCATGCGTTCATATATCGCTACACAGCCGCATTATATCGCCAAGATAGAAGAAGAGTTGAAGAAGAAATTGGCGAGCTTCGAAGATCATGAAGAAATATTCAGCATCCTAACGGGCTCTGAAGTAGAATTTGTATTTAAGAACAAAGGTGATTTTTTTCAAAAGTCATTCGCCGAACTGATCGGGCATGAAGATTCTGTAATTGATAAGACTTTGCTTCAAACGCCTCTGTATGAAATCAAAACGAAAGACAGATCCAGAAAAGAAAATCTCATTCAAGAAAAGTCACTTTCTCCCGAGGTGGTTCGACTAGGAAACATCTTGTCGACTGTAGGGGAAAAAAGATTCGGGATGAGATTTGTCTGGATGCCGATCATATATTTTTTCGAGTTGTTTCTCTTGGAATGGAAGCGCCGCTATGGAGTTTCAAAAAATACTTTGAAAAAATATGACGAGGAAGAGCTTGATGAGCTCATATTGTCGAACAAGAAAGTTAGCGAAGAGAAATTAAATATTAGATCGAAGGGTTTTGCAAAGATATTGGCAAATGGAATTATAACGACATTGGAAGGAAATGAAGCTGAAGAATTCATTAAAAACATCAATAGGCTGGACGAAGATATTGTGGAAATCAAAGGCAACGTTGCATCAAAAGGAATTGTCAAAGGAAAGGTGGTTGTCCTTTCATACACCCAGTCATTCGACCACGCGGAAAAAATAAAAAACATGTCCAAGGGAGATATTTTGGTGAGCGAGATGAC
>DPJH01000046.1 GCA_003543115.1 Candidatus Moraniibacteriota bacterium | reverse complement strand
AAAAAATCAGCCCGGTCTCATGAGAGAGACGCGGGCTGATGTCGATCTTGGAAGGAAGCTAATTTTCAAAGAAGCCTTCAAAGATGACTTCGACCGGCCTAATAACACGGTCAGCACCGCCTTGATAGCGGATGATTCCGGCTTCGCCGACAAGAAATCCATCCTCGTGCAACGCTTCAACAAGAGGCGAGCTTGAGATGGCGAGAATAGTGCCCTCTGTCACATGATTGCAAATAAGTTCTTCATTGCAGAACTCGAGGAATCGCTTCCGCATATTCAGCATCATCACTGGATTCAGTTTATTCCAATTCTTGACATTGAAACCAGCATCGGCCCCGTCGGGATGCCTCAGCGATTCTGCAACACAACGCTCAATATCACCATATCCCTGAACGCTTTCGATAGAGAGCAACCCGGTCTTGAAGATGCGGTCAACTGGAATTGCAAGCACTTTTGCCGCGACTTCAGCGCTTCCTATGTGGCGACGCCGGTCGCCGTGGTATAGATAGTCAAAATCGAATTTAGCCAAGTATTTTCCAGCGACTTCGGCTACTTGTTCGGCGCCTCTTGCGGCCAATTTAGGATCATCTCCTTGTTCTCTTTTTCCGTGACGCATTGCAATAATATCTATCATTTCTCGCCTCCACACCTGTTTTTTATTTTGCCGTTTTCGGCACTAAAAATGTTCTATCCATTACTGACCAGCTATCATAGCACATTTTTACAAAAAAGTCAAATAAATTTTATGGTTCAATTTTTCTTCCTGCTAAATTGATTTTAGGCTTTAAATAGGTTATTATTTAACCAAGCAACAAAACTTCAATAGTTATTAGCAAAAATTATTAACATACACGCATGGAAAAAGATGGCGTTGAAAAATATATCCTAGATAAAAAATTGTCTGACAGAGTGGACAGCATAGAGAGGATGTCCGGAGGCATTCATAATGACGTTTTTCGGGTTGATACGGATAGGGGCGATTTTGTATATAAAAAACATTGCGATATTTCAAGAACTTTTCCTGATATCATCTTGCCAGAAGGGCGTTACGAAAATGAAAAAAATTCCTATTCATTGATGGCTGAAATTTTCGAAGAAAAAATCAATCCGGAGGTGATTTATTTTGATGATGAAAACAAGGTGATTGTCATGGAGCGCTTAGAAGAAAAAAATAGGGCGGACAAAATGATTGATAAAATCAATCCGGATGTTTTTGGCAGAATCGGAAAGGCGCTAGCGCAGATAATAAACGCGACCTCTGAAAAAGAAAATTTGCGCGCGACATTCAACGGAACTGAGTTTCAGGAATTGAAATATGAATATCGCTATTATAAATTCATAACCAATGAAAAATTATTCAAAGATCGCGATAGATTAATGGAAAAGACGCGAAAGAGCCGTAGAGCGTTTTCTCATGGAGATCCTCGATTAAACAATCTTTTCATTGAAAATGACAATTTCTTTTTCATCGATTATGAGGGAGCCTACTGCGCCGACGTTTCTTTGGATATCGCCTATCTCATGTCGGAAATCCTTGTCTATTATTTCAATGAGCCTCAGGAGCTTTATAAAAAATTTGCAATCAATCTGTGGGATGGCTTTGTCGGTGAAATCAAAGCTGTAGAAATAGACAAATCATTGATCAGAAACATTTTCCAGCATGTCGGTTTTGCGTTGCTTGATAAAATTTATGGAGTGATCAAGGATGATTACTTGTTCGTGCACAGTCCTGAAAAAATAGTGGAAAAAGCGGAAGAATTGATTATTAATCATGACATTGACGATATTAATAAACTTTTGGCTGTCTAAAATTAATTTATGGAAAATTTCAAACCGGAGATGTTCAGTCCGGAAAAAAAACGAGAAAAATTCAATCATATCAAGGTATTTCGTGTGAGGCATGGAGATACGGAGTATCATGAACATACGCAAGAAAAAGAACTTGGACCGGAAGATCTGGACATAACCAAAAAAGGAGAAAGCCAGATGGATGCGGCAGCCAGAGTCATCGGAAGAAAGCTGAATAAGGATGAAGATTTAGTATGCGTTATTGCAAGCCCGCGCATGAGAGCTCAAAATGGAAAAAAGATAATGGAGGAATATTTCAGGAAAATGGGTTTTTCCGTGTCGGATGATGAAAGATTGGATAAGCATCAAGAAAGAGTGAGAAATGTCGATCTTCAGAATGAGGGAATGATCATTCCAGTGGGAGCTGAAGATTATCCGGAGCTTTTCCGCGAGATCGTAACGGATCTTGAAGAACGCACTCCGGAAGGAATGAGCAGAGATGCATATATGTTTGAAAAGGGGCATGAAAAATTGGAATCTTTCGAAGAAATCACGAAGAGATCAAGAAGACAATTAGCAGGGTTCATGCGGATAGCCAAAAATATCCAGCCGAAGCTTGATAAGCGCATAGTGATTATCCAGATCGAGCATTGCGAAACTTTGGATGATTTCTATGAACAGGCAAGTGAAGGAGAATATTCCATGATCAGCGAGTCAGGTCCCAGGAAAGGCGAAGTGGTGGAGATAGACATTCCAGTCGATGGAGATGAGATCGAAGTGGAATTTTTGGGAAGAGAAAGAGGCAAGAAAAGAAAAGTGAAGTTTGATTATCTGTCAAAAAATTTCCTGAGAGAAGAAATGAATTAAAAGCGTTTTTTGCATATAAAATCCTAAATTTATTTTTATGGAACCATCAGATGACAAGCAAGCGATTTCTGAAATTTATTCAAAACTGAAAAAAGAAGCTGGAATTGAAATCGATCAGGAAACTTTCCGAAAGCTGACAGTCCAAGGATTCAACAGTAAAGTGTATACAGCCAGAACTGACAAAGAAATCATTATTCACATTCTAAATCCAGTCAAAGAACAAATCAGGCAAGCAATTAGCAAGAAACTGGTAGGGGTTTCAAAATTGATCCAAGAAGTTCCGGGAATTCCTGTGGCTCGGTTTTTCTATGAAGGCACCCTCGAAGATGGCCGGTTCATTTTCGTGCAGGAGAAGCTTCCCGGAAAAAATTGGGGAAGAAGAAAGATTGAAAACGGAAAGATCGTCGATGAGTTTTTCACATCAGGAAATGAAGAATATTTTACGCAACTCAATAAAATTTTAGCAACCTTGCATACAATAAAGTTCAGCCGATACGGGTATTTAAAACAGGAAGGGGAGAACCTTGATGGCGATTATAAGAGCTGGGGAGATTTCTTATTGACTGAATCAGATTTATGGTTTGAAAATATTTGGCAAAACAGGGAAAGGGGATATGAGCTATCCGAAAAAGCCCTTTTGGATGTAAAAAACAAGCTGTCCTTTATATGCTATAGAAATAAGCATCTTTTTGAATCAGGCGCGCCGTCTTTGATTCATGGAGATATGATTAATCCGGGAAATATATTGATAGAAGAAAGTAGGATTTCCGGAATCATTGATTTTGAATGGTCTTTGGCAGGGGATGCTGCTTGGGAATTTGCCTATTCTGGCAATCCCGGAATGGACAATTTTTTTGATGTTTGCGACGAGATGGGAGTTTCCTATGATAGGGATTTATTCAGGGAGAAAGTGAAATTTTATAGGATTTTTTGGCTGATTTGGGGAACAAATGTGCATGCGGAAGGTTATGAGCTTAAAAAACTTTTATTTGAAGATCTGGTGGAGAGTTTGAATAATTATTGCAACCAAGACTCCATTTAACTTGTATGTCAATTACATATAAAAATCATGTCTGATCAAAATAAAAACATAGAAGTGGACAAGGACTTGGTTGATTATGCTAAATCCCAGATGTGGGGGTGTTTTAAAAATACAAGAAGAGGTTTGATAATGTCTTCATTATGGGTGAAAGGCATTCGAGAAAAAATGGATGGGATAGATAGACGGGTGATTGCGAATGAGGACATGGATGCCAATATAAATCCTGAAAAAATTCTTCGAGCTTTCAATCTGAATCAGCCGCAACTGACAGATGATATTTTAAATGAATATCTCGAAGACCCCGATATTATTTTGAAATATATAGATAGAAATTATGAAATCCTCGAACAAGCCCAAAAAAGCATAGATTTGATAGTCGAATCAATAAATCGAAACGATCATCCGGAAGTTTCCAGGCACGCTCTGAAATATATGGATTTATATGCAGAAATGGGGGCGTACGAATATTTTATAAACGGCTTGATCCAAGGCCTTCACAATAATTTTGATTCCAAGAAAGTTACGCATATAATCGATAGGTCGAACAAGTGGAGGAATGACGAAGCGATAGATCGGACAATAGGCATATTGAGAAAAGTTTTATATTTTATTTTTGATGAAGAAGAGATCGCAGAAAACTCAATGAATTATCTTCATGCAGATGAACTGGCTGGTTTGCTGGAGGGTAGAATGCTCAAGAAAGATGTTAGAGATATAATCAAGGAGCGAAAAACGCATGGATATATCCTTTTAAATTTCAGAGAAAAAGAGCATCAGAATAAAGTTTTGGATATACGCTCACAAAATGAAAAAATAGAAATTGAAAAATTGATGCATTCCATCCATCAATTCGTGACAAGGCAGAATACCATCAATTCAGGAAAAATAGTCGGGAAAAATGTTTCAAAAAAAGAAGGGATCATTCAAGGAGAGTGCGTGGCAGTGCTTCAAGAAAACGACTTGAACAGTAAAATAGATATGAATGGTAAAATACTGGTAACGGTCATGACTACTCCAGAGTTTGTGCCGTATATGAAAAACGTGAAAGGAATAGTCACTGACAACGGGGGACTTATCTGTCACGCGGCAATTATTGCCAGAGAAATGGACATTCCTTGCATCATTGGGGCAGAAGTGGCAACAAGCATGCTGAAATCAGGTGACATAATTGAAATGGATTTGAAAAAAGGAAGTGTAAGGAAAATATAAATTTTGGATAAAAAAACGTCTTGGCAAAAATCTTGCCAAGACGTAACAGCGAATGAGGAATGTTGTTACTCGGGAAGGAGAGTATATCTCCCGTCTTCATGAACCAAACAGCAATATCCTGGAGCCAGGTTAATACGTCCGCTTAAATGACCGCCTCTTCCCCTGATGTACCACTCCGCGATGCGATTGACCATTCCATCATGAGAGATGAGAATGAGAGTTTCGATTCCTTCTGCTTCATAGCGTTCAATCATTGCTTTGACCGCATCGTTATTACTGTCGCCGATGATTCGAGGATCCCAGTTGAGGCATTCCTCAAGTACCACAGGAACCTTTAAGTCGAAATTGGAAACTTCCGCTGATTCTCGGCATCGAGTGGCTGGAGCATGAACGATACGCATCTTGCCTTTTTCTTTTCCAGCAAGAAGATATAAGAGAATCGTTGCCATCTCCTTTCCTTGTATTTCTCCTTCCGGGGTGAGTGACCCTGTTGGTTTGTCATAAGGAAAGTGCCTCAAGCTGATGATAAACATACAGAACTCCTTTCGTCTAAATTTTTTGCCCCTTTTGAGCGATTGAGAATACTATCTTTTACTGATTATTTACTGTATCACATTCCAGCCAAAAAGTCAACAAAAAATCACGGATTATGCGACTGTTGACTT
>DPJH01000009.1 GCA_003543115.1 Candidatus Moraniibacteriota bacterium | reverse complement strand
GAAATGGTGCAAAAGGAATTTGGTGATGAAATATTGAAGCTAGTTTTAGCTTGCACAAAAGACGATACAATCATTGATAAGAAAAAAAAGACCGAAGAGCTTATTAGGCGTTGCATAGAAAACGGCCAAGATGCTTTGATTGTCAAAACTGCTGATATTATCGATAGTTTTAAATGGTATGCNNAATAATTCGCTAGAAGCGGCTATTTGGTGTAAAATAAAAGTAATAAAATAATTAATCATTGAAGATTATGTTTGCTCGAGGAAAATATTTATTGAGAAAAAATTTGTTTAATTTGTTGGGGGCAAAGTTGGACGTCTTTGATGAGAACGGAAACTTAGTAGTTTGCGCCCAGCAGAAAGCTTTCAAGCTCAAAGAAGATATTCGCCTATATTCCGATGCGGAAAAGACTGATGAGGTGATGACTATCAAAGCAAGAGCCATAATTGATTTTTCCGTAGCCTATGATTTGGTAGACAGCAAGACTGGAGAAAAATTTGCAATGATAAAAAGAAAAGGCCTCAGATCTATTCTCAAGGATGAATGGATCGTGGCGGACAAGAATGATGCTGAGATCGGAGTTTTGCAGGAAGATAGCATGGCTTTGGCGCTGGTAAGAAGGTTGCTTTTTGATTTGATTCCTCAAAATTATGATTTGCTGGTGAATGGAATTAGAGTAGCTGATCTTAAGCAAAATTTCAATCCTTTTATATATAAGCTTAATATCGATTTGACGGTGGGGCAAAACCAGGAGATTGACCCGAGAATTGCAATCGCTCTCGGAGTTCTTTTAGCTTTTGTCGAAGGGAAGCAAGGATAGGAATATTTAAATAATCAAAGCGCTTCATTAATTTCTTATAATAAAAAATATGTTGGGATTTATCGCGATCGTCTTAATAATAATCATCCACATTTCTTTTTCTAATAGGATAAAAAGGCTTGAGGACAAAATATCGGGCCAGGTTCCTGCCACCGGGAACGTTCCTAGCGCGGCTGTTTCTCAATCAAATATCCAACCTCAATCAAGGGCAATGGAAAAAATTTTCCCGGAGCCGGCGTCGATTGCCCAAAACCAAATGGCGTATGCTCCACAGGCTCGCCCGGCAATTGAAAAAACCGCCCTTGAGCGTTTTGTGCTTTGGCTGGCTGAAGAGTGGCCGCTGAAGGCGGGTATTTTCCTTTTGATTTTGGCGGTAGGATGGTTTGTGACTTATGCGTTTATTAATGATTGGATCGGAGAAGTGGGACGAATCACTCTAGGCGTCTTGTTCGGGGCTTTGATTTTGTCCGCAGGTTTTTTCAGAACAGCCAAGCATCAATTGCAAGGCAATGCCCTTTTGATTTTGGGAGCAACTTCGATTCTAATTTCTATCATTTCCGGTATCGGACTCTACAATCTCTTCCCGGCAACAGTGGCTTTGATAGTAGCCTTTATTTTGGTAGCATTCATGACCTATGTCGCTTTGCAACAAAAGAACCTATCGCTTGCAGTAGTGACAATATCAATGGGAAGCATTGTTCCGATATTTGTTTTCTTAAGTGTTGATATTTCCATAATATTTTTATATCTTTTTGTCTTGGCAGCGGGAACATTGTGGGTGACTAGCCGGACCGGATGGAACGCGCTTAACATAATTTCACTGGTTGTGGTTTTTCTCTATTCCGTAGCCTATGATAATTTTGAGGGATTTGATGATAATCTTCAAAATCTTATATTTGCCTTTGTTTTCATATTTCTTTTTTATTTCTCTAGCATCGCCACTATCCTATTTAAGAAATCTGCCAACGCTTATGATTTAGTGGTAGCCGGAGGAACGGGAATGTTGTTTTTGATCTGGATGATGATGATTGCTTCGGAACAATCTTTGGTATATCTCATAGTTTTTGGCGTGCTTCTTTTTGCTCTAGGCGCTTATGTTATTTTCTCCATGACTAAAGAAAAAAATCCGGTCATCCTATATTCAGCAGTAGCTTTGGTTTTGCTGGTGAGCGCTACGGCCATACAGTTTGATTCGTGGGAGTTGACGGTTGCGTATATAGTCGAATTCAGTTCGTTCATAATGATCAATCTGTACTTAAAAAGCAAAGAAGAGATAAGCAGTAAGTTCAATCTGAGTGAAGCGTTTGGATTGGTTCTTTATGTAGTTTTATTTGTGATGACTTTGACTAATATTGAAAGAATATTCAATTATATTGATCGCAATAATTATTATTCATCCCGTTCTTATTATGAGGGTCAGCAAATTTCTATAGGGGGTGATTTGCTGGTAATTATCTTGCTTTGTGTGATGTCGTTTTTGATAACTATTTTTGCTATGAAACTTTTTTATGACAATGATAAGACAGAAAGCAATAAGATGACATTGATTCGTTTTTATGGAGTTTTAGGCGGATTTTATTCTGTCATACTGATTTGGGTTATGGCGCATCTGATGATTCAAAACCAGACGACCGCTACTATGCTATCCCTAGTTATTTACACTTTAGCAGGGGTATGTTTCTATGCGGCGGGAAAAAAGAATGATCATGGCCTCTATAAGGCGATAGGAGGAATATTGTTCGGAGTAGTTCTGTTGAGATTATTTTTGGTCGAATTTGGGAATATGGATATTGTAGAGAAAATCATCACCTTCTTTGTTGTGGGAATTCTTTTCGTCAGCACCACCTTTATCGGAAGAAAAAACAAAGAAAATACTGTTGCAAATAATTCACTTTAAATCAATATGAAAATAACTCAATATCTATTTGGAAAAATATTTTTTATATGTTTAATATTCCTTTTCCTTGTCTTTGATAATGTGTCAGCCAATGAAAGTTCGGATAGTAGTAGTGAGCTAAAAAGCGCTTTTCGTTCTTTCTCTGTTGTTTCTGTTCCGGCTATTTCTGTTCCCACTGTCATCGAAGCACCTGTTGATTTTAGAGATAGTATGATGAAAAATGTCATGCTTGTGGAGAAGCAATCGCAGAAAACACAGCCGGTAATTATCTTTAATAGTGACGTGCTGGCGAAAAATGCTGCCATTGCATCTGATTCTTTGGAGTCTGGCCGGGTTGATTTTTTAGTAGACGGAAAAATGGAGACTTTTTTGGAATATCCGGCCAGCGGCAGCGGTGAAGAGCAAGAAGCGACAATCAGCGTTAAATTTGGCCATGCAATAGCAGCATCTTCTCTTAATTTTTATCTGGATAGATTTGTTTCTTTGCCTGAGAATGTAGAAATATCAGCGATTGTAGATGGGAAAGACAGAATTATTTTGGCTAAAAAAGAAGTGTTGGATTCAAGAATAAATTTTCCCAAGACAACTGCCCAAGAATTTAAAATCAGCTTGGAATATATCCAGCCTTTGCGAATCAGGGAATTATCTATAAATCAGGAGGATCTGTTTGTGGTAAAAGGGAACAGCATCAGATTTCTAGCTCAGCCCAACAAAAATTATGAATTGTATTATGATGCTGACAGGTATGTTGAAACATACAAAGGGGAGATGCCGGATCTGAATGACGACAGAGATGTTTTGAT
This sequence comes from Candidatus Moraniibacteriota bacterium, assembly GCA_003543115.1. Lineage (GTDB taxonomy): Bacteria > Patescibacteriota > Minisyncoccia > Moranbacterales > UBA2206 > UBA8518. Next base: position 2,380 of record DPJH01000009.1, on the reverse strand, counting down.
CGCTAAGAAGCTGGATAGGGTGGAAAATCCTTTTTATATGAAATCCGATGTGGACAAAGACGGAGTGGTCGATGAGATGGATAATTGTGCGACCACGGAAAACCCTAACCAGGAAGATATAAACAGCAATAATCAAGGAGATGCTTGCGATGATTTTGATCGGGATGGGATTATCAATGCCAAGGACAATTGCCGGGATCTGCCTAATCGAGACCAAAGAGACACTGATCTTGATGGCATCGGAAATGTTTGCGATGAAAAGGAAAACCGTATCCTGCAGAATCAAAAATGGCTTCCTTTGGTGCTCATACTTTTAGTAGCTGGAATAATAGGAATATTTTTTGTGAAAGCTACAAAAGATAAGAAATAATACAAACTAAACTACATTATAAAAAAATGACTTGCCTTAATCAGGTGAGTCGTTTCTTATTTTGCCAAAATATGCTATACTGGCGTGACAAATGTAAGAAATAAATAAACTTACCAGTAATAGTGATTAAGAGATATTATTAATAATTATCTATAAAGCATAGAAAATTATGGACATTAAAAAACATATTCAAAAAATTTTCGTTTTCATAATCAATTTTTTGGTTGTGATTTTGGTTATGTTTGGAATTAAAGAGGCTAATAGAGATAAGTTTTCGACAGAAAATCAGATAACAGAAACAACAGTTCCTGTTGCTGATGATGTTTCGAAGTTACAGTCGCAAATTAGCAATGATAGGGAGGGTAAATTACGCGATCTAAATAGCAAGCCAAAAACGGTAGTACAAAACGATCAGACTACAAATATCACTACTGTTCAACCTCAGACGGCCAAATCAAAGACTACAACTACAAAAGCTCCAGCCAGAAAAACTAAAACGTCATAATTGAAAAAAATGGAAAAAATATATAAAAAACATCTTTTCTTGATTCCGGTTATGGTGGTGGCAATTTTTGTTTTTGCAGGAGGATTTTTGGCGCGGGCGGATGATGAAGAGGATGAAGACGAAGATCATTCTCAAGAAAGCGTGGTAAGAGAGGTGAAGCCGTCTACGACAAGCACGAAGGTCCAGCAAGAAAGCGTTAGCACTTCAGTGGAAACAAAAACGACTATTTTGAATGATAGCGATGGGGATGGAATCTTGGACAAAGACGATTCTCATCCGTCCGTACCGGAAATCTATATTGTGGAAGATAGCAATAAAAATGGAATTGTGGATAAATTTGAAAAATAATCATGAAAAAGAGCATTTTTGAAAAAGAATGGAAAGCGCTTGGAACGGATATCTATGTACAAATCGTCAATGACGGAATTCTTAGCAGATTGGAGATTGAAAGGATCTTTTTAGAAATAAGCGATATTTATATCCGACAGGAAAAAATTTTCAGCCGTTTTGAAGAAGAAAGCGAGCTATCGCAAATAAATGTCCATTTGGGTGAGTTTATAGAAGTTTCTCAGGAAATGCTAGCTATAGCCGAAAAATCGATAGAATATTTTCAAGAAAGCGAGGAGATTTTTGATCCGAGAATCTTAGATGTATTGGAAAAAATTGGCTATGAAAAAAGTTTTCAGAAAAATAATTTTGAGGGAGCAGTTGAAAATATAAAAGAAGCGGGAAAAAGAAACTTAAAAGAAGATTTGCAAATCAAAAAAGGAAAAGTGAAATTTTTGCGGCGGATGGATTTTTCGGGCATAGCCAAGGGATATATCACAGACAGGATAGCGGATTTTTTGTGCCAAAAAGGATTTCAAAATTTTCTGGTAGATTCAGGCGGAGACATGTACGCTTCAGGAAAAGACAGCGAACAAGACAAATGGGGCATTGCTCTTGAAGGAAGCGAGGATGAAAACAAAGTTATATTGGAGCTTTCCGATGAAGCTGTGGCAACTAGCGGAAATGTGAGAAAACACTGGGAAAGAAACGGAAGGAAGTTCCATCATCTTATTAATCCGCATCAACCGAACTATTTTTCTTTCGATCTTCAGTCGGTGACGGTTGTTGAAAAAACTGCCGAAAAAGCGGATTTTTTGGCAAAATACTTATTTCTGTTGGGATTAGAAAAAGGAATAGCATTAGCCAATGAGAGGGGATCAAGAGCTTTTTTTCTTAAGGCGAATGGAGAAATAATTAAATCTAAACATGTTTAGTTTATGAAAAATAGATTGATATTGGCAAGCTTGGCCGTGGTATTATTGTTTGTTTTTTTGCCTGCGGTTTTAGCTCAAAATGAAAATAAATTGGATTATGGGAAAGAACTGATTTTGGATAGCGATCTTGACGGTCTGACAGATTTAGGAGAAAAACAAATCTACAAGACCGAGCCGATGAATCAGGATTCGGATGGCGATGGATTCCTGGATGGCGTAGAGGTGATAGGAAATACCGATCCG
>DPJH01000052.1 GCA_003543115.1 Candidatus Moraniibacteriota bacterium | reverse complement strand
CCATTGATAATTTCCGGTTTCGTTGGCGCGAACGGCGTCCTCTCCATTGGCAGCTTCGTCCGGATAAATTCCGGGTGGAAGATTATCTATATTATAGAAGCGTACAAAAAATCCAACCGCAATTATTAGAAATAAAATTATCCAGATCCACTTTTTTTTGTTTTGCATAAATAATTTTTTGAATTTATTTTTTATTGTTGAATTATTATCATAATAGCATAATTAGTCTTTATAAAAAAGACTTTTTAATTATCCACAGCTTTTTTATAGAGCGGGTTTATGATATAATTAAATCGAAGAAATAATAGATGCTTTTAATATTTTTTATGGCAAGTTTTGAAAGTAATTTTAAGCCAAGCGAAACTAAATCTCAACAAGCTGCTCGCGCTGATATGGATAAACATTTCAAACCGGATGAATACGGTGTGATTAATTATGATAACTATACAGATCAAAATGTAGTTGATGAATTACCGAGAGCAAAACATGATCCTCAATCTGAGATGGATAAGTATTTTGGCAAGGATGAATATGGAGTGAAATATTATGATAAAGATGGGAAGGAAATTGTAGATGAGGAGGGGGAAAAATCATCCACAGAAAAAAATCATTCGTCTGAATCTAAGCAGGAGGTGAATGGTTCGGGAAATAGTAGTGAACAGAGTGAGGGTAGAAAACCTACCCTGGCGGAAGAAAAGGCTGTTCGAGATATGGATAAATATTTTCCTTCAGAAAAAGAACCGTCATCGAAAAATTATAATAGCAAGGGTGAGGAAATAGAAAAACTGCCAAATAAATCAGAAGATCTTCAGGCGAAAGTCGAGGCTGCTCGCAATGAATTTGCTAAACTTGATTATAAGGATAAATCTGTAGCTAATCGTTTGAAACGGATTCTCAATCTAAAAGGAGGAGATATTAATTCTGACACCAGGCAGAACGCCCTTAATAATTATCAAAAATGTTTGAAAGAGAGCTATGACTTTGAACTTGATAAACTGCACTATCGGGAGGAAATAAGCGAAAATGAAATAGATCAAAAAATGGAAGAACTTCAAAAATATTTTGACACTGATGAAAAAACCAATCTGTTTGCTGCCAGGACCAACGCGCGATCAGAAGCTTGGCAGGGAAAGGGAAAACTTGCAGGGGAAGCAATGAAAAAAACCAGTCAGTTTATAAACTGGTATCGGGATTTGGGCAAGACTAAAAAAGGAATGATTGGAAAAACAGCAATTGGTGTTGGCTTGGGGCTGGTGGGACTCGGAGGNNCGAACCAAGGAGGAAGAGAGAGTAAAAAAAGAAAGGATGAGTTTATATCAAGAAAATAATCAAAAAAGCCTGGAAGAAAAAATAGCATCCAATCGAACTCGACTAGACAGCGTTATTGCAGGATATGAAAAGGATTTGGGCCGAGAAATTAAAAAGGCTACGATCAGAAAGGCTGTTGGTTTTGGAGTGGGTGTTTTCATCGGCTCCGGGGCGATGTCACATATGCTGCAGGGTGCGGGCCATTGGGTTGTCGGAACAGACACAGCCAAATCGGTTTCTTCACATTTGGCTGATTCAAAGATGCTTAGTACAGATTTTTGGAAGAACAAATTAGGAAGCATATTTGGCGGATCAGTAGCAGAAACTCCAAGGGGCGAATTTCCTTTCAGCGATCAGGGGATCATGAAGATTCCAAAATATGAACACGGAAAAATTGTCGGTTACATGTTGCCAAATGGGGAAGACATTACAGATAATTCACATATTAACGGCGTTGCAAGCGGGCATGGTGCTGGAGACGAAGCATACTATCTAAAACAGAACGAGGAGAGAATAGCGAAATTGAAAGAAATGAGTATCGGAACGGATAGAGAAGTAGTCGGAGCCACCGGAACTAGCAGTGCGGAAGGACTTTCTGATTCCATGGGAAGTGAATTTGACGATTTGTCTCAAGTGGATAGAGATTATAATTCAGAAGCTCAGGAGTTGGCTAGAAAGAGCGGTTTTAATATTTCAAAAACAATTAATTTGGAGGTTGCAGATGGAAAAGGAGGAAGTGTGGATGGAAGATTAGCGCAATTTCTAAAAGATTCCGGAATAGACCCAAAGAAAACAGGACCGGAAGCTCATCGCATGTATTTGAATTTCCTTAAAGAACATAATTTGCCCAGTAATTATGCTAGCTTGATTCATCCTGGAGCGCACATCGAAGTCGGCCCTGACGGCAAGGGTAGTTTCAAAATTCTTGATATTACTGATGAAAAAGGATTAGGATACTTGAAACCTGATAATGTGGGCAATATTGAGAAAATACAAGAAACTAAGATCGGCAAGTTACAAGAAACTTTAGCAAATAAACCGGAAGTGCAGGGATTGAATTCTCAAGAAATAGATAAATTGGGTGATGAATATTTTAGACCAGAGAATGAATCTGGTAAGTTTCAGGTGAATAAAAACAATGATATTTCTGGAGAAACTCATGCTGAAGCCAGCCAGGAATCGATTCCTAAAAAATTTCAAATGGAGCGTCCGACACCTACAAATTATGAATATCCGGTGTTTTCCGATATAGTCGATAGTTATGCCAGGCAAGTTCAGTTTAAGGGTGATGAATTGATGTCGACTTACAATATAAAACTGGGAGGCAGCAATGAGCTTTTAGACAGAATTGTTGAACTGGAAAGCAAAAATACCCCTGAAAGTTCCGATTTAAATTCAGGAATAAGTATTTCAAAGCTTACTATAGCGGAGCAAAATGAGTTATCTTCATTGAAAGAGCATTGGAAATGGCAAGGATCGATTTTAAGCAGGATGACAAATGATTTTATGGGAGCGCCTCCGGAAATGTATCAGGGAGAAAATAATATTTCTAAAGTTGGCGCTTTGGATTTTTTGCATGAACATCCTGGTTCAAAAGCGGCTAAAATTTTTGAACAGCTGCGCAGCCGTTTGGGAGAGGACAAAATCAAGGAATTAGATCTTAATCCCAAGGATGGAGAAGGATTGGTGTTGTGGTCGGCTAAGGTTGTCAAATTTATGCTAAAGAACCAGCTGGAATCAATGCCTAAAGGACAATAATTAAAAAGTAAAAAATTTATAAATTATTATGGATAATCAAAATCAAAATTTACAAGCTAAGTTATTGCATGATTTGGGCATTTCTGATTTGCCCTTAGAAAAACAAGAAGAGCTTTTGACTAAAATGATGGAAACAGTTCTTGAGAGGATTTTTGTAGAAACTATGACTAGGCTTGATAAGAAAGATCAAGAAACATATTTGGAAATGATAGAAAGGAATGTGACCCCCGAAGAAGCTGAGGCGTTTGTAAAAGATAAAATTCCTGGATATAATGAATTGGTTTTGGAAATAACCAAAAAGTTTAGGGAAGAAATGATAGATTCATAATAATAAATTAATCGGTTAAATATAACAATATGCCATTAGAACCAATTGAAGAAAGCGATCTTGATTTGCGGGACAAATTTTTAGAAAAAAAAGAAGCTACAATGCCTTCTGCAAATAAGAATATTGAAAAAAGCGAACCTGTTTTTGATAGGGCTGTTGAAAGAAAAGAGGGTGTGGTAGAAAAAGACGACACTTATTCAAAAATTGTTTCAAAAATACAAGCCCCATCTTCCCAGACTGCAATTTCCGAAGTTGTTGAAGATGCAACTCATACGGGGAAATTGATTGATACGGAATCGAAAATAAATAACTTGATCGATATTGCCATGCAAAAAGGAGTTTTTCATGCAGCCAAAGTAGCTAAGCATATGGATGATAATTATGTGCTGGATGAATTTCATGATAAGCTTATGATGGATGAGTTTCATGATGCTCTGGTGAAAAAAGGACTTATAAAAGACATGTAGTTTGGATATAAAAATAAATAACAAAAAACAATGGAATTGGAGCCAATTTTTTATTTGCTTATTATAATCCTGAGCCTTATTAGCGCTTTCAGCGGGGCTTGGGTAGTTTTGAGGAGTTTTTTGAATTTTAAAACTCAACTCAACCGTTCTTTGAATATGGATCTGGAAGTCATTCGAGTTTCTAAGGTTATCAAGCAAAGAGACGACAAGGAGAGACAAGATTCTTGGCGTGAAGAAATTGGAGCTATGGAGCAGCTCCTATCTCTGATTTCAACTATGAAAGATGGAAAAGGAATGTTCTACCATTTTTTATTTGGATCTCCGCACATATCGTTTGAGATAGCCAATTCATCTAAAAGTGATGACATCGTTTTCTTTATTTCTATGCCTAAGAGATTCCGGGAAAGCATAGAGAAGGCTATTCACAGCTCTTTTCCCAATGCTTCGTTAGAAAAAGCTCCGGATTATTCAATATTTTTCCCCGGGAGTTACACTTCTTCAGCTACTTTACAGCTAAAAAATAACTATATCCTGCCTCTTAGGACCTACGAAGGACTGGAAGTTGATCCCTTAAATGCCATTGTAAATGCTCTTAGCAGATTGAATACAAAAGAGGAGGGAGCGGCTATCCAATTGGTTATGTCTCCGGCTCATCATTCCTGGAGAAAAGCTGGCAGAGATGTGGCCCATAAAATGCAGCAAGGAAAAAGATTGCATGAAGTGCATCATAAGAGCCTTGCTCACGAAATGGGAAGTTCCCTCATAAATACGGTGAATGAAACAATTTTTTCTAGCGGAAAAAATGACTTATCTAATCCTCGCAAGGAAACATATCAGCTTACTCCTGAAGAGCAAGAATTGGTAAAAGGCATAGATCAAAAATCAAGCAAGGCCGGATTTTATGTCAATATACGCTTGGTGGCATCTGCATCTTCGCTAGAAAGATCTCAGGATATATTGGCTCACCTAGAGAATTCTTTTGCACAATTTGAAAACTCTGACATTAATCATTTCCAAATTAAAAACAGAGGAAATAATAAGAAAGTCGCTTATGACTTTATTTTTAGAAACTTTGATTTGGAAAGTTCTGTCATTCTCAACACGGAAGAGATTGCCAGCATCTTTCATCTGCCTATCTCGGTAACTGAGGCTCCGAGAATAAAATGGCTAAAATCTAATGCTGCTCCTCCTCCTACCGACATATCCCATGAAGGCATAGAATTGGGATATAACGAATATAGGGGAACAAAGACGCCTATTCGCATTTCTACAACAGACAGAAGAAGGCATTTATATACTATCGGACAAACTGGAGTAGGTAAGTCTAATTTTCTTCAAGAAATGGCCAAGCAAGACGCAAGAAATGGAAACGGATTTTGTTTTATTGATCCCCATGGGGATGCTATTGAAGATATTTTGACAGCTATTCCAAAAGAAAGAGCGGAAGATGTTATTGTTTTTGATCCTTCCGACGTGGAACGTCCTTTCGGAATCAATATGTTGGAATATGATCAGGCTCACCCGGAACAAAAAACTTTTGTTATCAATGAAATGATCGGTATTTTTGACCAGTTGTATGATATGAAAGCGACAGGCGGTCCTATGTTTGAGCAATATATGAGGAATGCCATGCTTTTAGTGATGGACGACCCGGAAACAGGATCAACTTTGATGGAAATTCCTAAAGTTTTAGCTGATGAGGATTTCAGAAAACTAAAAATCTCAAAATGCAAAAACCATATGGTTGTTGACTTTTGGACAAAAGAGGCGGAAAAGGCCGGAGGAGAAGCGGCTTTGGCTAATATGGTTCCCTATATTACTTCAAAACTTACCACTTTTCTTTCCAACGATATGATGCGCCCAATCATTTCCCAGCAACACAGCACGATTAATATGAGAGATATAATGGACAACCGAAAGATATTACTTATTAATCTTTCTAAAGGAAAAATAGGGGAAATCAACGCTCGTCTTCTAGGAATGGTGGTTGTAGGAAAAATTTTAATGGCTGGACTTTCTCGAGCGAACATTGCGGAAAATGACCGCGTCGATTTCTATCTATATTTGGATGAATTTCAAAATGTGACTACAAATTCGATTTCACAAATTCTTTCTGAGGCTAGAAAATATCGATTAGTCTTGATTCTTGCCCATCAGTTTATCGCTCAGCTTAAAGAGGAGATATCTAAGGCTGTTTTTGGAAATGTCGGATCTATGGTAGCTTTTCGAGTGGGCGCCGAGGATGCGGAGTTTCTGCAAAAGCAATTCGAACCGACATTTAATGCAAATGATTTGATTAACGTAGATAACTACAGCTGCTTTGCCAAAATTCTGGTTAATAATATCTTAACAAAACCCTTTAATATGAAAACAAACATTCCGACAAAGGGCAGTCAGGAAATAGCCAATGCGCTCAAAGAGCTTTCTCGTTTAAAATACGGAAGAGACAAGGATTTGGTTAATCGAGAAATAATGGCGCGTTCGCGTTAAACAAATCAAAAAATATCCCCTCGCAGGGGTATTTTTTATTTTAATTGTATGCTCTAATATCCTGTGGACAACTCATCCCTTGCCTC
>DPJH01000002.1 GCA_003543115.1 Candidatus Moraniibacteriota bacterium | reverse complement strand
ATACACGATCTTGTTTTTTGTTTGTAAAAATATTAGTGGGTGTTAAAATAAAATAGAAACATTAATCTCATTTTTTTATGTGGTACGTCTATGTCCTTCAATCAATAAAAAATCAGGGGTGGTTTTATAAGGGTTCGACCAATGATTTAAAAAGAAGATTTGAGGAACACAATAACAAAGAGGTTCAATCAACAAAATCTTATGTTCCATTTCGACTTGTATATTATGAAGCATATTTGACGGAAAAATCTGCGCGTTTGCGAGAATCCAGCATCAAGAAAAGCGGTTCTGTCTGGAAGCCGCTGATGGATAGGATAAAAAATAGTTTAGAATGAAAACCACCAGCGATACTGGTGGTTTTCATTTTGCTCCAATGCTGATCATATAACGCTACGTCCTTGCAGCAGGCGCATGATGACCAAGATAATGGCAACCACTAGTAGAACATGGATAAGTCCGCCCAACGTGTAGGATGTGATGAATCCCAGCACCCAAAGAATCAGCAAAATTGCAATTATGGTCCACATATATTTAAAATTAATTCAATTATTTTTCTTGCGCGTTTAATTTATCGGCAGCTTCCGGCGTTGAAACTGTCTTTCCGATCAGGAACAGCTTGATGATGCCGAAGGCAATTATCCAGTAGACTAACATTGCAAGCAGAGTGGTCCATTCAAAGATGCTGCCCGCGACTTTTGTCATGCCGAAGACGCTCAAAAAAGGAGCGGTAAAAATGTAGGTTATTCCATAGATAAAGCTGGTAAAACCGGCCGTTGCATTAGCACCTAATAGCTTGAGAATAAAACGAAAAGCGAGCAATATTTCCAAGATACCCAAAAGATACCAAATAATTTGCGTGCCACGATATAGCGGTTTGGTGGTTGGAGAGTTTGATGAATCCATATGATTGTAAAGTTAGGGATGTTGATTAAAGAATGAGAATCTTTCTAGGTTTTTTAATGTTAAAAAATTAGATGTCTTTTTTCTTGAACACGGTTTCCTTAGGCAAATACTTGATCAATATTTTTTCGATCAGGGAGGTCAGGCTTATTCCCTCTGCGATCGCCTGGGCCTTGGCCTGTTTCAAAAGACTCGGATTCAGAAAGAGGGTGACGCGTTGTTTATTATTAGTTGTCATAGTTCATATATTACAATTATGTGTATTTACTCAATAGTACAGTATCAGCGGGTTTAAATTTCATTCAGGTTTTTCGTCATGGTAAAAAGAAATATAAACTTGTCGTAGTTGTACTAGTGGTATAGGGTGAAGTAATTGTTTGGATTAATTTTAATGTCTGGAATTGTCAGGACGTTGGTGAATATCGTCGAGATAGCATGATAATTGTCAGAATATTGATTTAGGAAATATCTGAAAAAATAAAAAATGTGGCCTTGCGCATTGCTTTGATCCGTGTCATTATTTAAGCAAATAAAGGAGTCTATTAATCTGGATGAAAAACAACAACAAAAACCTCATTGAGGAAACGGCCAAAATCTATAAATCTATTACTCGCAATTCGATGGATGGCTTTTGGATTGTCGACATGCAAGGACACTTTCTTGATATAAACGATTCTTATTGCAAATTGATAGGTTATAACCGAAAAGAGCTTTTAAAAATGAATGTATCAGACATCGAAGCTAGTCAAAAACCGAAAGAAACTTTAAAAAATATCCAAGGGATAAAGAAGCTTGGCGAAGTTAGATTTTTGGCTCAGCAACGGAAAAAGGACGGTCAGGTCATAGATGTTGAAATCAGCGCTAATTACGCCAATTATTTAGGCGGGTTCATATTTGTTTTCGCACGTGACATTACTGAGCTCAAAAAAGCAGAAGATGAATTGGCTAAAAATACCGCCAAATCAAAAAAAATAATAGAGACCCAGCTGACAGAGTCGTATAAGCATCTAGGGCTGATCAATAGGAAGATCTCGCTTCTTTTGGAGCTGGGAAAAATTCCCAAATCCAAGAAACACAGGCAAAAAATCATTGACCATATTTTGAACTTGGCGATGAGCGTTGCCAATGCTCCTACGGGCTATCTCTATGGTTCAAAGGGAAGAGGCACTTTCAATCTCTTGTCGTATAGGGGAATAAAAGAAGATCAAAAGGAGAGTATCAATGTCATAACAACTAAAACAGTAGGGCTCATAAAACATCTGATAAAGGAAAAAGTTCTTATCAGTGGAGACATTAAGCGGTACGAAGCGGAACTTTTGGCTTTGGATAATAAGCTGGAATATTTTGTCACTCTCCCGCTTTCAAAGGGAACATCCTTGGGAGGTTTTATTTTTCTTGGTTTTGATAAGAAGAAAAATGTGGAAACACAAGATTTGGAATTTCTGGATGTTTTCGCGATGCATGCTTCAAGCGCCTTGGTAAAGGCGGGTGTTTTGAAATAAACTGCAAGATGTATGACGGGATTCGAGCAACCGGGTCCTAGCGTCCCGCCACACAAATGGTTGGGTCACGTTTTGCGAGTAAATTCATGAAGCAAGGTCATACACGATCTTGTTTTTTGTTTGTCGCTCGCGAGCGACGTGGCTTGCAGACTAAAATAAGACTGAAAATGCCTTATTTTTTGTAATTCCATGCTATGAATAATTTTTTCAAATCCAACCGTTATATAAAATAGAGTTCTAAATATTAAATTTAACAATCGTATGATGGGTTTTAATTCGTTTGGGTTTGGCTTTGGAGGAATCTTCATGATTCTATTCTGGGGACTGATAATTTGGGCAATCGTTGTATTGATTGGCCGTGGAAATTGTGAGCATGGAAGATCCTCGCATGATCGTTTGAGCCGAGGAAATTCGGCTTTGGACATCTTGAAAGAGCGTTATGCCAAAGGAGATATTTCCAAAGAAGAATTTGAGGAGAAGAAAAAAGATTTGATATAGTCTTTTTAAAAGATTATGATGGGCAATCTTCCCAGGCAAGCGCTTAATAAAATCCCCGATTTAACCGAGGATTTTATTTTTATGATTATTTTATGAAAAATGTATATTCTAAATCTATTTTTTCGATAAAATTTTTTTATAAATTTTTTCATACTGATCGACCATGATATCCGCATTGAAATTATTCAGTGCATATTCGCGGCACGCTTTTCTATCTATTTGGCCAATCTTTTTTACGCTGTCGATCATTTCATTGATATCGGATACGACGAATCCGGTTTTTCCATCTGCGACGATTTCCGGGATAGAGCCCCTGCCGAAAGCCACAACCGGGCAACCGCAGGCCATAGCTTCTATGAGGGTGAGGCCGAAGGGCTCTTTCCAGACGACTGGGTGCAAAAAACACATAGCTTCGCTCATCAAACGGTTTCTTTCTTCTTCGTTCACTTCGCCAACCCATTTGATATTTTCTGAAAGCCTTGGCCCGATATATTGCTTGAAATATGGCATATCGACAGTTTCAAGTTTGGCGGCAATAATCAGGGGAAGATTCAGATAAAGTGCAATTTCAATAGCATAATGCAGGCCTTTCTCGGCAGAAATCCTTCCTACGAACAAAAGATAGCCTTTATGTATATCCGAGAAAGGATATTTGTCCATAGTCAATCCATTATATACGTTTCCTGCAAAATTTATATCTGAAACTCCTTGTAGCTGCGCATGGGAAATGGATACAACATAGGGATTATTGAGCGTTTGATAAAGTCTTTTCACTTCCGGATTGAAAGGTCCATGGTAAGTCATGACCACCGGCCTTGTGGAAATATTGGCTGCAGGCAAACTTAGATAGCCATTATGATCATGAATAATATCAAACTCGTTTTGCATCCGGTATGCTGTTCCGATATTTAACATGGTCAAGGCATTGGTTCCATATACATCTTCAATTCTAACTTCACGGAGCGATCTTGGATATGCGGATACAAGTTTGGCTGATGTTGCAGAATCTCCACTGGCAAAAAGAGTAACCTCGTGCCCGCGCTTTACCAGGCCTTCTGTGAGTTCATAAACTACTCTCTCTATTCCTCCATATTTGATAGGAGGAACTCGCTCGATTATAGGTGAAACTTGCGCTATCTTCATATGTTTTTTTAATTATTAATTCATAATTGCTTTATAAATAATTATTACAAGTGAAATTATTAAACCTGTCTTTAAAAAAAAGTATGTAATATATGGAGATAAGAATTCAGCCAGTTCGAGATTGGAGAGAAATAATTGATTTAGATAATACTGTTGAAATTTGAAATATTTAGCCTGAATGTTTTGTAATGAGAAACAACAGTTAAAATTTTTTGCTGCTGGAATGTTTGTGCGTCTCTCAATTGAATTTTTCCTATTATTCAATTTTTGACAACGCAGTAAAAAACATGTTAAGTATAGACAGTTATCAAATCAATCATGGTTCGCATCAATATTCCAGGTACCTTAAAATAATAAGGAGGCTTCGAACATCATGAAGAAACTTATAATAGGGATGTTTTTTTCATCAATGCTAGTCTTTCTTTGCGCAAACTCAGATGCTGGCATCGTGGAGCAAGTCAAAAAAGAAAGCGATCCGTTTGTAGGAAGAATGGATATTAAACGAGTATCATTAATGGGCTTTGCCAAGCGCCCTGAAGATCCATATTTTTTGCGTTTCATAATTGAATTCAGCGGTCCGGTTAGAAAAAATAAGGTGAAAGCATATTGGTCCGCTGAAGGACAAGAAGGGAAGAGACTTGACGGCATAGATGTCTATGCGCTCGATGATTTGGGAAAAGATATCGGATGTGTATATCTGGTAACCTTGAATTCGGCGCTTTTCAGAAAATTGCCCAAAAAATTCGAAAATCCGGTGGATTTGACTATAGGGTGCGAGCATCCTGTGTCTGAAAGCCATCCTTCGGAGCTGATAACTGTATATATTCGCGTAAATAATGGGATACCCGGAGAAGAATGGCTTCATTATCATGAGGGAGTGCCTCTAGTAATGATTCTGGAATCAAGACCTGGCGAATTGCAGGAGGTGTCAAATGGCACCTACTATCTGAAGAAAAAAAAGTAGGCATAGAATCGCTTGCCATCAGATTGCAGTCAATATTCCGGAATACCGGTGCGGCTGCTTTTTTATTTAAAATTTAATATTCAAATGAGCTGATTTGGAAAAAAATAAAAACCACCGAAGCAGTTTTTATTTTTTATAT
>DPJH01000023.1 GCA_003543115.1 Candidatus Moraniibacteriota bacterium | reverse complement strand
TGAGCTGGGCGTTTTTTGGTTCTCCGATTGTTTCTCTGGCGGCGGGAATCGCGGGCGGGTTTTTCGTGGATCTGGACCATTGGATCGACTATTTCATAGCTTTCGGAGCCAGGTTCGATGTGAAATCATTCATGAAGTGCGAACAGTTCTTGAAGAGCGACAAGTTATATCTGTTTTTCCATGGCTGGGAAATCATAATGATTTTTTTGGCGGCGGCCATATTCGCGCAAGGGGAGTGGGTAAGACCGGCTATCAACGCTTTTGCTTGGGGCATGCTCTTCCATCTGGTCTCAGATGTCTTTATCAACAAAGGCATGGGCTTCAAGGGCTATTCGATTTTCTATCGCATGCGAAATGGTTTTTTGGCGGAAAAAATCGTCGATCCTAGGGAGCATCGAAAAGGCTTGGCACGCAGGCGGGAATATAGGCTTTTACATAAGGAATGATTTAGGAGCTACACCCTTCACTGTGCTACAGGCCTATTTCCAAAAAAATAACTCGCATTATCTTTTTCTCGCTAAAATTTTCCCTCATTCAGCGCTTTCAATGGAAAATTTTAGAGAAAAACAAAATGCTCAAACAGATTTTTTCGTAAATAGGCCTGTGCTTGGACAATAGCGTAAGTTATGTGATTATTATAATATGGAACAATTTTTAAGAAAATATCATAAGCTTTTTTTCCTCGGCTTGGCAGCCTTCCTGCTCTATCCGGCTTTTCAAGGCGGCTACATTTTTCTTCTGGACTGGACAGTCACGCCCAATCTTTCCTGGGCGGACATAAATTTCCGATTAGACTCTCTGACAACCATTGCGGCCAGAATTTTTTCTCTTCTTTTTTCTTTTGCGGTCTGGCAGAGAATTTTTCTCCTAGGCATCATTTTTTTTCTCGGCCTGGGAGGTTTTCGTTTGGCTCAAAAAACAGGCAACATATATGCGCAATATTTTTCCGGATTGTTTCTCATTTTCAACCCCTTCATCTATGCGCGATTGATGGAACAGCCCGGCATTGCGGCCGGCAGCGCGGCATTCTTCTGGTTTTTCATATTCTTGCTGGAGTTTCTGCAAGAGAGAAAAGGCTGGAAAATGATAGGCACTTCAGTGTGCGCGGGCCTGGCTGTTTCTTTTTTTCCGCATAGCCTTTTCTTCATATTCTTGTCGACGTTTCTTATCTTGGGCTGGGATTTTTTCCAGAACCGGGACGGAAAATTAATTGTGAAAAATATTTTTTTCCTGATAGCGGCTGTTTTGGCGATGAATGCCAATTGGATAGCCAGCTCGTTTTTCAATGTCGGAGAGAACCGTTCAAGGGTCGTCGAAAGTTTCACCCTGCAAGATGTGGAAGCTTTTGCCACCCGTGCTATCGGCGGCCACTCTGTCTATGCTACTGTTCTGGCTTTGCAGGGCTATTGGGGCGAATATCAAGACCGTTTCGTGTCGGTGCAGGATAATATTCTATGGAGCTTCGCATTCGTTTTGATTCTGGGGTTGTCTATTTTCGGCGCCGTCAAATCATGGAAAAAGCGTCTATGGGCGCAGCCTTTGGCAATTATGTTCCTGTTGGCTTTTGTTCTGGCTGTGGGAACGGCTTCCTCCTTTTTGAAACCGATTATATGGCAGCTCTATCAAAACATCCCTCTATACATGGGCCTTCGCGAGCCGCAAAAATGGGCGGCGGTGCTGGTTTTTGTCTATGCCTATTTCGGAGCATGGGGCATAAAGCATGTTTTGGAAATGAAAAGTTTGAAAAATTATCGGAACGTCATAGGAATTTCTTGCGCGGTTTTGCCGATAGTCTTTTCTTTCTCTATCATTTCAGGAATGCACGCCCACATGACGCCTCATCGGTTCCCGGCTGAGTGGCAGGAGGCGAAAAGATATGCAAGCGAAACATCAGAAGGAAAAATTTTATTTTTTCCTTGGCATTCCTATCTGCGTCTGGACTTCGCCGGCAAGAATGTTGTCAATCCTGCCAAGGCCTATTTTGGCAAGAATATGATCCAGGGCAACAATACGGAATTTGGGGGAGTGTATTCGCATTCTCAAGATGAGGAGACTCTGGCTGTTGAAAAATATGCATTGAAAAAAAATGCCTCTGCAAAAAATATCAGCTACGAAACTTTTGCAGCGGATATGCGAGCCAGAGGAATCAGTATGGTCATGCTGGCCAAAACGGAAGACTGGCAGGACTATCTCTGGCTTGATACAATAGAAGCGGAGAAAGTTTTAGAAAATGATAAATTGATCATATACAAGCTGCAATGAGAAATTTTTTTGGGAAAATAAAAATGCCTGCCATCGCTTTGTCGGACGGACAAAAGCAAAAGCTGAAAATCAGCCTTTCGTTTTTTGCGCTTTTTTTCGTTTTTGCCGCTAAAGAGAGTCTTGATTTCACATTTATGGGGACTTTGGTCTTGGCTTTTTTTGCGTTTTCTTTGATCTGGAATCTTTCCAGCCGGATAGTCGGTTTTTTGGCTTTGGGATTTCTGGCTAGTTGTCCACTTTTGCTGATGTTTGGACAGGAGGCAGAAGCTGAATTTATGGCTGTCCAAGCGTACTATTTTCTTGCCATTACCGTTATTTTACAGATAGCGGAGCTTGGCCGCAAACAAAAAGTTGAAAGCAAGGAAAAAGATGCGATCGTGGCTGCATGGAAGAAAGCGATAGGCTTGATCAGATGGAAAAACAGCGGCAGTGGAGAAATGGCACGCCCCGCATCCAGCGAACAGAAAATAGAAAAAAAAGAGAACAGGAGAATAGCTTACGTCGCCTTAGTATCTCTTTTGGCAGTGGAAATGGCGGTGGTATTTTTCCATTGGCCTTTGGCAGTCGGCATTTTCTTGTATATATTTATCATGTCTTTGGTTTCTTCTGAAAAAATATTAAGAATCTTGTTTTTTGCAAGCGCCGTATCTTTTGTTTTCTCTCTTCTCGGTTTTATCCTTTCACAGGAAGACTGGGATGACAGGCCGTATCTTTGGCTGCTTTTTTCCGGCATATCGGCAGCCTGGACTTTTTTGGTCGGAATTCTTAGAAAAACAAGTTATGGGAAATAGAGTTACGTATAAAATTCCATTTTTCGCCAAGCGAGCTTGGAATATGCGAAATATTTGGCTAAATACAGCAAAAATGTGTATTTTAGCTTGACATATCTCCTATAAGGTGATAAACTTATTAGAGTAGTATTTTAATAAGTAGGGGGTAATAATTAATCAATACTAACTATTTTTAAGCATAAATATATGAGAAAATTTTTCACAATCTCGCTAGCTAGCATTTTCGGCCTTGCTTTGGTGTCCACAGCCGCTTTTGCAGCTTACGGAGAAAACAGCAAATTAGCCGGATATGTCAAGGAAACCAATACCTTGGTTCCTTTGGCGAAAGCTAAGGTAAAAATCTACAAGAAAAATGGAAAATTAAAAGACACCGATAGGACTAACAGCAAGGGTAAATATAGCTTTTCCGATCTTGATTCCGGAACATATAGAGTGAAAGCTACGATGGAAGGTTATCGCAATCCAAAAAATTTCAATAAAGAGCATGTTTCCAAGACAGTAAAAGTAAATGGCAGCGACAGAAAAAATCTTTATATGCAAAAAATATAACGCAGCTGGGAATAAAGAAGTGTTTAGCCGAGGCTAGACACTTTTTGTTTTACTTGAGGCTATAAATATCATATAATAAACTCAAATGAAGAATTTCAAAAAAACATATCTTAAGGATGAATATATTTTTCTCTTCTTAGGCGCCATGATCGTGGCTGTCGGAGCTTTCGGGTTCAGTGAATATTCATTCAAGAAGGTGGTCAAGGAAAATGCAGAGGATACTTTTGATGAAAATATTCCTTTTCTTTGTGAAAATGGCGATTGGATAGAATATCCGGATCTGGAAAATTCCAATCAGTATGAAAAATTCATCGGACAGGAAAAATTTAAGTATGATGAAGAAAAAAATGTTTTTGTAAGTGCGGATGATAAGAGAAATTTTTCTACGGATAAAGACTATTCGCTATTTTTCTTTATAGACAGAGACACGCAGGTAGAAGGATATAAGGTGAGAGAGGATGAAATTTTTGTGAGAAGAATAAAATGCGCGGGAATAGAAGCTGATGAGGACGTTTTGTTGGGAAGGAGAAAGCTGATGAATTATATAAGGGACAATATCAATGCATTGGCATTGGAAAAAGCTCCGGGCGATAATTGGCAGGTAGGTACGTTCTATTTTGCTACCGACACTGATCTTTATGTCCAATATGAAACAGAAGGGTCGTTCATGGAAGAAGCGCCCTACGACTCCCATCTTTGGCTGATCCGAGTCTCTGATCCGGATAAGGATATTCCTACCATCAGGACTCTGGCCTATATTCAAGAAGACGCCGAAGATTCAAGCAAAAATATCCTTAAACAAGGAGAGGATTTATATAGGGATGCAAAAAATATGACTATCTATGAATTTGATGACGAGGTGAATCAGTGGGTTTTGCAATAAAAAATCTTATACCTAGGCATTTCCAATTTCATTTTTCATTTCTAAAAACCAAGATATTGCCTTGGTTTTTTTGTTATCTTTTTAAATGATTAGGAGCAATTAAAAAGGCACTGCCATCGCGCGGCGATGTCAGTGCTGGGATCGATCAATGAGTTTCAAAGGGATAGTCTTCCCCCATGATGACTCTTAAATGATCTCTCTGAGAAGCTCGGCTTGCAGGATCCATGTTGCTTAGCGCTTGGCTGATCGCTGGAATTATTTCCGGAGCAATATGGCCGCTTTCAAAAAAATCTCTTTCTTCTTGGCTTCCCTTGGGAACGCTGCCGGGAGCAATGGTTCTGATCCACGGCAGGATCATTTTTTTGCATCTGTCAGGGCCG
>DPJH01000024.1:1039-6322 GCA_003543115.1 Candidatus Moraniibacteriota bacterium | reverse complement strand
ATAGCTTTTGCGGATAATTCAAGCGTTATCCAAGGTTATTGGATCCAAACGATTGTCCCTAAAAATCCAGGTGAGCCATCGGCATTCGAATTAGTGGATGTGAAATATCATCCATTGTTGACCGCCGAGACTCACAATTTTCCGACCGGTGTCGCTCCATTTCCTGGGGCGGAAACCGGAACAGGCGGAAGGATCCGGGATGTGCAAGGAACAGGGAGAGGTGGGTTTGTCATCGCTGGCACGGCCGGATATTGTGTGGGAAGTTTGCATATTCCCGGCTATGAACTGCCATGGGAAAAGCATTATCCATGTCCGGACAATTTGGCGGATGCGCTTACGATTGAAATCGAAGCCAGCAATGGAGCGTCGGACTATGGAAACAAGTTCGGCGAACCGTTGATTGCCGGTTTCACAAGATCGTTTGATATGCGCTTGCCAAATGGTGAACGCTGGGGGTTTTTGAAGCCCATCATGTTCACTGGAGGCATAGGGCAGATCGATGCGCGGTTAACGAAAAAGAGTGAGGCGGAAAAAGGCATGCTCATCGTTCAGGTGGGCGGTCCGGCGTATCGGGTAGGTTTCGGCGGAGGAGCGGCTTCGAGCATGCTCCAAGGCGAGAATAAGTCCAGCCTCGATTTCAATGCGGTGCAGCGGGGCGACGCGGAAATGGAACAGAAGATGAATCGTGTTATCCGAGCCTGTAATGAAATGGGAGACCGAACCTTGATCGATGTGATTCATGATCAGGGTGCGGGCGGACCCGCTAATGTTCTCAAGGAATTGGTGGAAAAATCCGGAGGACGCATCGAAATTCGCAACATTCGAGTGGGGGATCCCACGATGTCGGTGCTGGAAATTTATGTGGCTGAATATCAAGAGCGTAATGGCTTTCTGATTCGGCCGGAAAACATTGAAAAATTTCAGGCGATCTGTGCCAGGGAGAAAGTGCATTGTGAGGTGTTGGGAGAAGTGACCGGCGATCTGAAATTTGTCGTGCATGATTCCAATGACGATACGACCCCGGTGAATATTGATTTGCCGGCACTTTTGGGGAAGATTCCTCAAAAAACTTTTACCGACAACAGAAAACCATTTGTCGGAAAACCGCTACAGTTTCCGAAAGGACTAACTGTTAAAGATGCATTGTATGATATGTTGCGTCTAGTTTCTGTCGGATCCAAACGATTTCTCACAAGTAAGGTGGATCGTGCGGTGACGGGACTTGTTGCGCAGCAGCAATGCTGCGGGCCATTGCAGTTGACTGTCGGGGATGTGGCAGTGGTCGCCCAAAGCCATTTTGGAAAAACAGGGATTGCTACAGCTATCGGCGAACAATCGATCAAGATGTTGGTTGATCCGGCAGCAGGTGCCAGAATGGCGGTAGGTGAATCTCTTACTAATCTGGCGTTTGTAGTGATTGAAGAATTATCGCAAGTAAAGTGCAGCGCCAATTGGATGTGGGCGCCGAAACTGACTGGGGAAGGCGCAGCTATTTATGACGCTGCCAGAGCCATGCGCAATGTTATGAGAGCTCTTGGTATGGCGGTGGACGGCGGTAAGGATAGTTTATCGATGGCTACTCTGGTCGACGGTGAAACTGTAAAGTCTCCGCGTGAGTTAGTTATTTCCGCTTATGCGGCGGTACCGGACATCACACAGAAAATAACACCGGACATAAAGCATCCCGGAAGCCTACTTTTTGCAATTGATCTGGGTTTCGGGAAAAACCGCATGGGCGGTTCGGCTCTGGCGCAAGTGCTGGGTCAAATTGGCAATGAATCTCCGGATATGGATGACGAAGTGATGTTGAAACGCGCATTTATAGTCATACAGGAGCTTATCGCTAGAAAATTGATTTCCGCTGGACATGATCGCAGTGATGGCGGGTTGATCACGACCATTTTGGAAATGGTGTTTTCCGGAAATTGCGGGCTTGATGTCACGATTCCGGGAGCGGGCAATCCGCTGGAAATGCTTTTTTCCGAAGAACTCGGGTTTGTGTGTGAGTGCTCGGAGCGTGATTGGAAGACAGTGCGGCAAGTCCTGGAATCAGCTGGAGTGCCGTGGGCTCTTATCGGACATTCCACTAAGGAAAAGCAAATACGGATAAGCTGCAACGGAGAGATTGTGTTGGATGAAGAAATGCAACTGCTCCGCGGCTGGTGGGAAGAAACATCCTATCAGTTGGAAAGATTGCGGAGGAAGTCAGGATGCGCGGATGCGGAAAAGGCTAGCATCTTTGACCGCGTTGGGTCGGAGTATAAAGTACCGTTTAAAATCAGTCCGTTGAACATGTCATTTTTAGAACGTACTGACAAACCCAAAGTGGCTATTTTGCGGGATGAGGGTTCGAATTCCGACCGCGAGATGACCTCGGCCTTCTATATGGCCGGCTTTGAACCCTGGGATGTCTGCATGAATGATTTCCTGGTCGGGAAGGTGAGTCTCGACGACTTCCGAGGTTTGGCTGCGGTCGGCGGTTTCTCCTATGCCGACGTCCCCGACTCGGCCAAAGGTTGGGCGGCAACCATCATGTTTAATCCGAGATTGAAAAAAATGTTTTGGGATTTCTACCATCGTCCCGACACATTCTCTCTCGGCGTATGCAACGGTTGCCAATTGTTCGGTCTTCTCGGCTGGGTGCCATGGCTGGATATTGATCCTGAAAACCAGCCACGCTTTGTGCACAATGTTTCAGGATGTTTTGAGTCTCGCTGGACTACGGTCAAGGTGGAAAAATCCCAAGCAATGATGCTTCGGGGCATGGAAGGATTGGTCTTTGGAATCCATGTCGATCATGGGGAAGGGAGATTGATTTTTCCATACCCGGCAATCAGAAGGGCTGTTCAGGAGGAAGGTTTGGTTCCGCTGGTGTATGTGGATGATGCTGGCATGGCCACAGAAAAATATCCGTTCAATCCGAACGGATCAGAAGGGGGTCTCGCCGGTCTTTGTTCGGAAGATGGGCTTCATCTGGCAATTATGCCTCATCCGGAAAGGGTTTTCTTGCCTTGGCAAGCGCATTGGTTGCCCGAGGAGATGAAGCAAGAACTCCAACGAATCGGAGTGGCGCCGTGGATACAGATGTTCCGGAATGCCTATGAATGGTGTATGAAGAATTAAAACCTGATTATCTAATCAGGAAAGGAGCCAATAGAGCTCTGCTAGTCAAACGACTGGCAGAGCTCTTATTTTTTATAGAGAATGAAATAAAAATTTCCTTTCAAAGTATTATTATGTAGAAGATGATGATTTTTGGATTGGATAAATTTTTTTTAGGTAAATCTTATGATGGGAAATTTTTACAACAATGGATGGGGGGGAGGATGGTTCGGCTTCGGCTGGATTTTTATGCTTGTCTTTTGGGGATTGGTCATCTGGGGAATTTTAGCTTTGGTCAAGGATGACAAATATAGGAGAAGAGATAGAGATGAAAGAAACCCCAGGGATATCCTGAAGGAACGTTATGCAAAGGGAGAAATAAACAAGGAAGAATTCGAAAGGATGAAAAAAGATTTGATGTAATATTTGATAGTTTAATATTTAGCAGTATTAACCATCTAAAATATCTGCGGAATTCTTGACAATATCTATCAATCTGCCATGCTTTATTATAGTAAAGTAATTTATCATACTAAAGCAAGTTATGGAAACATGGAAAAACCGGAAAACTGAAGATTTGATTGAGATTTTGTTGAGGCTCAAGACAAAACAAGAAATGCGAAATTTTTTGCGCGACCTTTTGACGGAAAAGGAAATTTTGGAATTGGGAAACCGTTGGAAAGCGGTTCAAATGTTGGATGCAAAGAAACTTTATATTGAAATCATCAGAGAAACAGGACTTAGCTCAACTACAATAGCCAGAATTTCCCAATGGCTAAAAAATGGGTTGGGCGGATATCGTTTGGCGCTTGGGCGAATTTCCAAAAATCATCATAAAACCTCTTCTAGTTCAGGGAAAAGGTTGATGTAGATTTTTTTGAATTTTTATGAACCTCTTCCCGGGATAGGAAGAGGTTTTTGTATTTTCCATATAACAATGAAAAAAGGAGATGGACTATGAACTTCATCGATTTGATAAGCGGTCAATTAGAAAAGATTGTTATCGAGAAAACGGCTGAGTTATATTGCCAAGTCTGGAAGGAGCCGCCTTGGAATGAGGACTTTTGGATAGCTTCTGAAGTCCAAAAGGATATGGAAAGAGAGTTCACTAAGAAAAATGCCAATGCCGTTTTTGCTCTAGATGAAAGATCGGGCGCGGTGTGCGGATTTTCTTGGGGTTATGAAGTTTCCAAAAAAGAAATGCAAGCCATTTCTAATGGACACATTCTGGACGATTTCCTTGATGATCGGGAGAGATATTTCTATATCGATGAATTGGGCGTAGATTCTCGATATAGAACCAAGGGTATCGGGAGAAAAATTTCTGAATGGCTTATAGAATCAGCAAGGCGCAATGATTTCGTAAAAATTCTTCTTCGCACCAATGAAAAAGCGCTGCCAGCTCGCTTTCTTTATGCAAAACTGGGATTCAAAGAATTGCTAGCCAGAGACGCGAAGTTTTCTGAAAGAACCTATTGGATTCTGGACAGTCTCTAAGATTTTTCTCACCAAATAAAACCGCTTTTTATTCCGACGGGAAGCAAATGGAAACTTGCCATTTGCTTCCCAATCATTCATTATATAATTAATTAAATCAAAGAGTAATATGACTGAAATTGAAAGCTTATTAATCAAAATGTTGAAAATTCCATCTGTTTCCGGACAGGAAAAAGCGATGGGAGATTTTTTGGTTTCAGAACTAACGGACTTTAAGGTTAAAAAACAGATAGTCGAGCAAGATCGATTTAATGTTGTCGCTACCAAAGGAAAGCCAAAAACATATATCGTAGTCCATATGGACACGGTTCCGGGTACGGTGACTGTTAAAATCACGAAAGACAAAATCTTTGGAAGAGGGGCGATAGACAACAAAGGCAATTTGGCTGGAGCGATCATGGCAGCGAGAAAATTAGAAAACATCGGTTTAATTTTCACTGTAGGCGAGGAGGATGATTTTTGCGGAGCGAAAAAAGTGAAAATCAAAAAAGGCAATTTCATCGTGATGGAACCGACTGGCCTAAAAATTGCTACCAGTCAGCGCGGTTTGATTGCGGCCGCTATTCACACTCGGGGCGTGCAAAAACATTCTTCTTTGGAATTTAAAAAAGAAAATAGTGCAGTGTATAATTTGACCGGACTCTTGGCAGAACTATATAGAAAAAATTGGACAGCTTTCAACGC
>DPJH01000024.1:0-1002 GCA_003543115.1 Candidatus Moraniibacteriota bacterium | reverse complement strand
ATTTGCCCACACTGAAAATGAATTTGTGAATAGGAAAGAATTGAATCTCTTAGAAGAAAAACTGTTGCAATTGATTCAAAGTTTGGATAAAAAATAAAACCTGTCTAAATTTTTTCAGACAGGTTTTGGAAAAACAATCGCTATTGTTTTTTCACATAATTTGAGCAAAAATCCTGCAAGGTTGGCGGGTGCAAGCATCATCTGAGTTCGGGATGAATCTGCCTTCAAATCGAGAGCAGCAAATTTTTTGCTGTCCTTTTTTTGGCACGCCTGTCTTTTCAGGCAAGCAAGGAGAACAGCAAAAATCCAAAACTTCAGGAGGGAAAACGCCATGGATGCTTTCCAATTGCGAGAAGCCGGATTTTTCAGCCACTTTGATCATGCGAATATCGGTAGTAGTCAGATAGAGAGTCTTTTTCCCATTTCCATTTGTTTTGCGATAAAAATCAATAATAAGTGGAAAAATATGTTTGCCTCTGATCTTATTGGGCGCGATATTGCAGGTCATACCGACCTCAATGTAGGAAGGATTTCCCGTCGGTTCAAAAGCAATGAGAAAGAGAGGCTGGTCTTGATGAACTTCTGTGAAGACTATTTTCTGACAGATGATTCGCAAGACTTCGTCAATAGATTTAGGAAGCAAGGAAGAATTGCTTTTGTGGCTGAGAGCAGAGGCTTTCTCGGCAATTTCCAATTATTGGCTGGCGTTCAAGTCACAAGCATTGATGATCATTTTGCGGTCTCCTTGCAGGAATTGGTTTGATCGGATGAAAAGAACTCAAAAAAACAAAAAACCCGCCGAAGCGGGAATATCTTTAAACTTTCTAAGAAAACACAAAAGATTATCCCGTCGGCGAGATTTCCTTCTGTTTCTTATTGGTTAGAATATTCAATTGTTTTCTTATCGTTGTCATTTTTTCTGCGAATAAATAAAAACTAATCTAACTATAAGCAATTGATAAAAATGTGTCAAATGTATGTATTAGAAGAGTACATCTTGGA
>DPJH01000045.1 GCA_003543115.1 Candidatus Moraniibacteriota bacterium | reverse complement strand
TCCAAGATGTACTCTTCTAATACATCCATTTGACAAGAAAGTCATTTTGATGTATAATTGATTGTTAAATGGAAAGTATATTAAAAAATAAGGCCTAAAAACTAGGCAAACTCAAGGAGATACGGCAATGATAAAAAAGATCGTGGTGGTGGTGATTGTTATTTGTATGCTTGGTGGCGTCTCTTCTTCCTTTGCTCAGCAATACGGAGGAAGAGGGAGTAGGGCTTATGATCCACGTATGGATGATCAGAGATATGAAAGAGATCGTCAATGGCGCGGACAGTACAGGCAAGACGGATATCACCGCAGGCATGAAAGAGATGCGGCTAATTTCTTTGCTGGGGCATTGGTGGGTGGCGTGTTGATGGGCTTGGCTAACAATGCTCAAGCAGCGCCAAGGGAGAGGGAGTCGGCATATCCACCCCCTCAATCTCCTTCTCCGGCTGTAATATATGTTAACCCTGCTCCTGTAGTGATTTACAATAACCCACCACCATCTTCTCCACGATCTTGCTATGAAAAGATATACTTCGAAAGAAGGGTGTGGGATCCGCAAAAAGGATCATGGGTAGAATTTATGGACATAGAGGTTTCATGCGAGTAAATTTCGCACGGACATCTAAAGCGGCAGAATCAAGATTGTTTGATTCTGCCGCTTTTCTTTTTTGGAAAAAATAGTTACTATGGATTTATGGAAAAAAAAGAATTTATCACAAATAGCTTGGAGGAAACTCAAAAATTAGCAGGAGAATTGGCACGAAACCTGGGGGGCGGTGAAATTGTGTGCTTGCATGGAGAATTGGGTGCGGGAAAAACAACTTTCACTCAAGGACTCCTAGCTGAGCTTGGAGCGGAAGGCCCCTACACCAGCCCGACTTTTTTGATAATGAAGCAATACGATATCAAATCAAAAATCAACGCACTACAAACCAAGAGCCACAAACTACGAACCATTTATCACATAGATGCGTATAGGATTAGCGAGCAGGATTTAATGAATTTGGGATGGGAAGAGATTGCGGGAAATAAAAATAATATTATAATTTTAGAGTGGCCTGAGCGAGTGAAGAAAATTTTGCCGGAAGATAGAACGGAAATATGGTTTGAATGGATAGATGAAAATAAAAGAAAAATAATTTTTTAAATAAATAACCAATCTTACGCATTTGTTTCTGTCGATACACGCTCCGGCGCACCAGTTTTTCAGA
Source organism: Candidatus Moraniibacteriota bacterium (assembly GCA_003543115.1). GTDB lineage: Bacteria > Patescibacteriota > Minisyncoccia > Moranbacterales > UBA2206 > UBA8518. The sequence goes on along the minus strand of DPJH01000045.1, from coordinate 9,797 downwards.
AAAATAAAACGCCGACATTTCGCTTGAAGTTATCCTTTCTGTTTAGTGTGATTATCGCCTCCGTAGCGTATCGTCATAGTCAAATGCGTAAGATCTATAATAAATAAAAAAATATGGAAAAGATAATCCAATTTTCATTCTTGTCGCTGGCACTTATTATTCTGGCCGGATGCGCCCAGCAAGAAGCGGGGAAAAAAGAATCAGACATAAAGCCTATTTCTCTGACAAGCCCCATAGAGAATACAGGCAATATGGTGAATAAGAAAAAAGATATGGAAAAAAACATCCAAGACGCAGCTAATAAAGAAAATGAAAATCGTAAAAACGCTATGGAAACAATCAATGATAAAAAAACAGACGGAGCGGGCGACAATTCCGCTTTGGTAAAAAAATATACATCGGCAAATATCAAGACCAATCAGGGAGACATCAAAGTAAAATTGTATGGAGACAGCGCTCCGGTGACTGTGGGAAATTTTTTGAAACTTGCAAGCGAAGATTTTTATGCCAACACCAAATTCCATCGAGTGATCAAAGGCTTTATGATTCAAGGCGGAGACCCGTTGAGCAAGGAATCTTCAAAAAAAGACCAATGGGGAACAGGCGGGCCGGGATATTCTTTCAAGGATGAGCTTAAAGGAACTGAAAAATATCCGCAAGGCACTTTGGCTATGGCCAATTCCGGACCCGACACCAATGGCAGTCAATTTTTCATTGTGACCGCCAGTCCCGCTGCCCAGCTTCCTGCCAACTACACGGTTTTCGGCGAAGTAGTTTCTGGAATGGATGTAGCGCTCAAAATTGAAAATGTTAAAACAGAAGCGAGTGATCGGCCGGTGGAGGATGTGGTAATTGAGGGAATAGAAGCTTTGGAGAAATAAAAAACATCAATACATATGAAAACCGCCTGCGGAGGGCGGTTTTTTGCTAAATATGGGCTTTGGCGTTAAAATGGAGGTGATATAAATTGACCAAAGATTTATTTATAAAACAAACCTTATTATAAACATTTAAATTATTAATATTCCTAAGCCAATATTTTTAAGAATACCAATTGTATGAAAGCTATAGATGAACAACTTAATTATATTCTTTCACTCCCAGCCGAAAATGAAATAATTGAGTGGAAAGAAGCTAAAAATAGTTTCGATTTTAGAAAACTAGGTAAATATTTTAGTGCCCTTAGTAATGAGGCAAATTTAAAAAATAAAAAATCAGCTTGGCTGGTTTTTGGAATTAAAGATAATAAAGATATTATTGGAACAAATTTTAGAAACGACTCTATAAGCTTAAATAGTTTAAAATCTGAACTTTCCAGAGATACGACAGGCGGGATCTCTCTTGTAGAAATTTATGAAACATATAGAAATGGAAAAAGAATTGTTCTTTTCGAGATTCCTTCTGCCCCCAGGGGGATTCCAACAGCCTGGAAAGGACACTTTTATGCAAGAGATAATGAAGATCTTGTGCCTCTTAGTATAGAAAAAATTGAAAGAATTAGATTTCAATCGAAACTTGATGATTGGAGTGCTAAGATTTGTGAGGAGGCAGATATTAAAGATTTAGATTTAACTGCAATTAAGAAAGCAAGGGAAGGTTTCATTCGAAAGAATCCGAAGATAGAAGTGAAAGAGATTAATAGTTGGGATGATATAGTATTTCTTGATAAGGCTAAAATTACAATCAATGGTAAGATTACCAGAGCAGCAATTCTCTTACTTGGAAAAACTGAATCCGAACATTTTATTAATCCCGCAAATGCAAAAATTTCTTGGATATTAAAGGATAAAGATGGAATTGAAAGAGATTACGAACATTTTAGTTGTCCATTTATCCTAGCTGTGGAAAATGTTTACACAAAAATAAGAAACTTAAGATATAGGTATATATCCAATAAAACACTTTTTCCTGAGGAAGTTGATAGATATGATCCCACTACCATCAGAGAGGCTATTAACAATTGCATAGCTCATCAAGATTATGAACTTGGAGGAAAAATAAATGTCATAGAGAAAGAAGATGACAGTTTAATTTTTTCAAATCTTGGTGCTTTCATTCCTGGAACTATAGAGAATGTTATAGAAACAGATTCACCTTCTGAGTATTATAGGAATAAATTTCTTACCGATGCTATGGTAAATGTAAATATGATTGATACTATAGGAAGTGGAATAAAAAAGATGTTTATTTCTCAAAAAAATAAATTCTTTCCATTGCCAGAATATGATTTATCTGGAAACAAGGTAAGGTTGGTAATTATTGGTAAAGTGCTTGATGTTAAGTATGCGAAAAAACTTGCACAAATTCCAGATTTAGATTTAAAAACTATAATAGCATTAGACAAGGTTCAAAAAAGAAAAAAATTAACCGAAAATGAAAACAAAGCACTTAGAAAAAAAGGTCTTATTGAGGGAAAGCGTCCTAATTTATATATTTCTTCGAGAATAGCCTTAAAGACGAATGAAAAAGGAAATTATATGAAAATGAGGGGAATAGAAGATGAATATGCTCAAAAAATGATCCTTGACTATTTAGAAAAATTTAAAAGAGCCTTTAGAACTGATTTTGAAGAAATGCTTTTAGACAAACTTTCTGTAGTTTTAGATATACAACAAAGAAAAGATAAGGTTAAAAATTTATTGCAAAAGATGAAAAAAGAGGGAAAAATAAAGCTCCAAAATGGAAAAGAATGGGTGTTGTCTAAATAAAAATTTAGACAAGATAAATTATAGTTAGACGAGACTTTAGACATAAAAAATAGACTAATCTAGTTATCTAATATATGAATAAAAAAATCAAAAAATTAGTTTTAATCGACGGGAATGCCATAATTCATAGGGCATACCATGCTTTGCCGCCTTTGACGACTAAAAAAGGGGAATTGGTGAATGCGGTTTATGGATTTTCCAGTATTTTGCTCAAGGTGATTGCTGATATCAATCCGGACTATATTCTGGCGTCATTTGATCTGGCCGGACCGACTTTTCGCCATGATGAGTGCGCGGACTATAAGGCTACTCGAGTGAAAGGGCCGGATGAATTGTATGGGCAAATCGAAAGGGTGAAAGAACTGACTCGGGCTTTTAATATTCCTATTTTCGAAGAAGCCGGATTTGAGGCTGATGATGTGATCGGAACATTAGCCAAGCAAGCTAATGAAGAAGAAAACTTAGAAACGATCATTGTCACGGGAGATCTGGATACTTTACAATTGGTCAATGAAAAAACTAAAATCTATGCCTTAAGGCGCGGGATGTCTGATGTGGTGATTTATGATGAGGCTAAAGTAATGGAACGCTATCAGATAAAACCTGATCAGGTCATAGATTTCAAGGGGCTTAAGGGTGACCCGTCGGACAATATTCCTGGGGTGAAAGGAGTGGGAGAAAAAACAGCGATTGATCTTGTGAAGAAATATGGCGACATTGAAAATATTTATAAAAACATAGGAGAAATCAAAGGCGCCCTTAAGGATAAATTGGAGAGGGATAAGATGCAAGCCATCATGAGCAAGCGTTTGGCTACGATTGTTACTAATGTTCCTCTTAAGCTTGATTTAAACGTGGCTGTGACGCATGAATTTGATCGCAAAAAAATTGTGGCGCTTTTCCAAGAACTCAATTTTTTCAGCATGATCAAGAGAATACCCCAAAGCATTGAGGATATTTTGAAAGGCGAAAAAATAAATATGAATGATCAGGAGGGGGCGAAAACATCTGAAGTGAAAGACTTCAAATTCGAATTAGTGAGCAAGGAAAAGCTGGATGCGTTCATAGAAAAAATAAAAAGCGCGGAGGAAATTTCTCTCTGGGTTAGGAAGACGCCTGGGAAATATTTTGAAAGCGAGATAAGGGGCGTGGCTATCGGCTACAAAACAGGACGAGCAGGTTATGTGGAATATGACCAGGAAAATTTTTCTAAATTGAAAACGGTTTTAGAGCAGGAAAAAATAAAAAAAATCGGATATGATTTGAAGCTGGAGATGGAAATCTTGCAAAGACATGGAATTGATTTAAAAAACATTTATTGGGATGTTATGATTTCAGCCTATGTTATCAATCCAGGAAGCAAAACGGAACTGGCTAATATCGTTCTGGAAGAATTGGGAGAGGAAATGGAGAATAATAATAAAAAAGGACAATTAGGATTGGAAATTGAATCACTCTCTGACATTGCGCAAAAGATATGCCAAAAAGCCGATTATTTGTTCAAGCTGAAGAGCATCCATGAAAAAAAAATCCAAGAAATTTCTCAGGAACAGAAGAATAATTTAACTGAAAATTTTCAAGACAGAAATTTGGAAAATGTTTTCCATAATTTGGAAATGCCGCTAGCAGAAATTTTGGCAGAAATAGAGATGAACGGGATAAGATTAAACACATCTATTTTCTTGGAAATTTCCGAAAAAATAAACAAGCGCATCTTAAATTTGGAAAAATCAATTCATGAATTGGCTGGAAGCGACTTCAATATTAATTCTCCACGACAAGTAGGAGAAGTGCTTTTTGAAAAATTAAAAATTTCCACTTTCAATGTAAAAAAATTAAAAACCGGTTATTCGACTGCCTCTTCAGAACTGATAAAATTGAGAGGTGAACACAAAATTATAGAAAAAATCGAGGAATACCGGGAAATTTTCAAGCTAAAAACAACTTATCTGGATGTTTTGCCTATCCTTGTCCAAGACGACTCGCGCATTCACGCTAATTTCAATCAAGCAGTGACAGCGACTGGCAGGCTTTCTTCATCGGATCCGAATCTGCAAAACATTCCTATCCGCACCGACCTGGGACAGCTTCTTCGTGTGGCTTTTGAGGCTGAGAGCGGATATAGGCTGGTGGCGGCTGACTATTCGCAAATTGATTTGCGAGTGGTAGCGCATATGAGCGGAGACAAAAACATGATTGAGGCTTTTACGAAAGGAGAGGATATCCACCGAGCGACAGCTTCAATTGTGAACAAAATTTCGATTTCCCAAGTGAGTGAGAAAATGAGATCGAAAGCTAAGGCGCTTAACTTCGGAATCATTTATGGTATGAGTGTTTTCGGTTTTTCTGTGTCCGCTGGAATCGATCGGGATGAAGCGAAAAAGTTCATTGACGAATATATGAAAAAGTTTTCTGGCGTTGCCAATTATATGCAAAAAACCAAAGAATTTGCCAGAAAAAATCTATATGTCGAAACAGAAATCGGAAGGAGAAGGCAGATTTCTGAAATCAACTCGCCCAATTTCCAAGTGCAAAATGCAGCAGAGCGTATGGCTATCAATATGCCGATCCAGGGACTTTCAGCCGATATTGTAAAATTGGCCATGTTAGAATCGCAAGAGTTGATAAAAAAATATTCTCCGGAAGATGTGCGAATGGTATTGCAGGTGCACGACGAACTTATTTTTGAAGTGAAAGAAAACTTAGCTTCGGATTTCGCCAAGAAAATAAAAACGGCTATGGAAGAAGCGTATAAATTGAAAGTGCCGCTGGTAGTGGATGTGAAGATCGGGAATAATTGGGGAGAAGTTTAGAATAAGAAAAAAGCAACCAAGGTTCTGGTTGCTTTTTTTCTATTTAAATTCAGATTCAATAGGTTTTAAGCAATTGCCAATTTTAATATTGGGATGAAAACAGTGTTTTGACAAATATGTCGAAAGGCAACATAATGATGGCAATCGGTTCTTTTAGTAGGATTTTTCATTGAAAAAATACAAAAAATAAAGGATAAATCCCATGTGTGCAAAAAGGCTTGATTGTCCTGATTTCAAACCCAAAAGAATAATAGGCAAAACTTTTTTAGAGGAGCATGCCAGTGGAGATATGGCTAATATCAGGCTAAAAAAAAGACTCTTTATCATAGAAGAGAAGGGAATGAAAGAGGGATGTCTAGTGAGATATAGCAAAAGAAAAGGGGCTCCTTGCATAAGAATTGTCGAAATAAGAGACGGATTTCTTAAACTAGAAGGGGTTATTGCTAAAGCAGACCCAGGCGATTATGAAATTTTTGTCGAAGAATAAAGGAGATGATGAGGTGATGCGCAATTTTGGCATCACCTCTTCTTAAATAAGAATTTTGATATTTTCCTCGGAAGCCTTTTTATTGGATGATAATCAAAATTAATAACATAAAATCATGATCTTTGTTATTTATAATGGACTAAAATTGAAATTTCTATTAAAATAGCAAAGATAGTTAATAATAAATAAACATATGCCAGAACTGCCGGAAGTGCAAACTGTGGTTAATGATCTCAATAAAAAAATCAAAGGTGATGTTGTCACAGGTTTTTCGACTGTTTTTGAAAAAGCTATCAAGGGAAGTTCCTTGGCTGAATTTAAAAAAAAGATTATTGGAAGAAAAATTTTGGGAGCGCGGAGAATGGGAAAAAATATCTTTATAGATTTATCAGAAGGAAAAACTTTGTATCTGCATCTGAAAATGACCGGGCATCTTCTAGTCAAACCAAAAACTATTGAGAAAGAAGATTATTTTTCCGATAGGGTCAATCAATATATAAGACACAGTTGGGCATTGCAGGATAAAAAGGGCAGGATAAAAAATCTTGAATTTTCTGATATGCGTAAATTTGGCAAAATAATTTTGACAGATACTGAAAAAATAGATCAATTGCCGGAGATAAGTGGTTTGGGGATTGATGCGATGGATGAAAAGTTTGATCTTAAAAAATTTCAAGAGATTCTAGCAAGAAGAAAAAACACCCCCATCGGTTTGATTTTAATGGATCAAGCTTTGATAGCCGGAATCGGCAATATTTATCGAAGTGAAATTCTTTTTGAAGCTGGAGTTTCTCCGGAGCGAAAAGTAAGTTTTTTAAATGAAGAAGAAATAAAAAAGATATTTTCATGGATTAAAAAGACTTTGACTAAGGCAATCAAACTTCGAGGAACATCCGATAGCGATTATCGGGATACTTCAGGCGCTCCGGGAGGATTTCAAAAAGTATTGAAGGTTTATCGAAGAGCTGGAAAAAAATGCAAAAAATGTGCTACAATGATAACGCGCATGAAAATGGGGCAAAGAAGCGTTTTTTCTTGCTCTGGTTGCCAAAAATAGAGCGTAAGGAGTAGAATAAGTTATAATTTATTATTAATTAATATGGAAAGAACACAAAAAATAATTATTGTTGTTATAGCAATAATATTGTTGGCTGTCGGAGGATTTTTCTTTTTTGGAAAAGAAAAGACAGCCGTCAAAAAAATTGACTTGAGCAATGATGGTAAGTCACAAAGCTATCCGATTGCCAATGAGGGTCCGGTGAGTCCGATTTCAGGACTAAGTTGTGAGAATTGGAACAAAAGACCTGTGGCGGTAATGCAACCTGCGGATGTGCAGGCTCGTCCGGCGGCAGGATTTTCTGAGGCGGATATGGTGATAGAAATGCCAGCCTTTACAGGATCAGTAACCCGTCTTATGGGAGTGTATATTTGCAATATTCCAAAAGAGATAGGAGCCATTCGAAGCTCACGCCATGACTATATGGCTTTGGCAAAAGGATTGGACGCAATATATATCCACTGGGGAGGTTCGCATTTCGCACTTGATCTTTTGAAGAAAAAATTTATTGACAACCATGATTGTATGACGGGTTCATATTGTGAAAGATGGCCGGTCACAGGAAAGATGCGTCTGGAGGATACCGGGCATATCAAGAAAGAAAAAGTGGAGGCAATGATAAGCGATTCAAAATATAGGACGGAAAATAAATTTTCTGGCTATGCCCATCAAGGAGAAGCTCCGATGGAAGAAAGACCGAACGGAGGAAATTTGCGCGTAGCTTTCAAAAAACCCTATGATGCCGAATATAACTATGACAAGGAGACTAATTCATATCTGCGCGTATGGGCTGAATCTAATGATACGGACAGAAATAATGATAAGAGGGTTGCTCCAAAAAATGTCGTAGTGATGTTTGCCCAATCCGAACAGATAACAAACACTCAAGATTATAAAGGCAAGGGCCTTATGGATCCATGGGCAGAAGTGGAGGAGATAAAAAATACCGGGGCTGAAAGCATCAGCGGGCGTTACAATAATATGCAAATAGGAGATCCCTGGTATGACCATATTGATTCAGGAGAGGCGCATTACTACATGAATGGAAAAGAACAAGTCGGCACTTGGAAGAAAGACCGGACCAAAGATGATAGCAAGTTGATGTTTTATGACCAATCAGGACAGGAAGTGAAATTTGTGCCAGGGCAAATTTGGGTGGATATACTTGAGCCGGGACAATCTCTTCGCTGGACACCGGTCAATTAGTTTGTAGCTAATAGTTTTTAGTCCATATCTTGAACTATTAAAAAAGAGGATTTTCAAAAATCCTCTTTTTTTTACGTAAAAACTGATGTATACTAGATATTATCTATTAAATACGATCAAATTCAATGATATTTTTCCTTTATGGCGAAGATTCTTTTCGCTCATTGCAAAAAGTTATCGAAATTAAGAAAAAATTTCTAATTTCTGATCCGGCTGGTTCGGGATTGGCTGTATTTAATTGGGATCAAAAAGATAATAAAGAAAAATTGCTGGATATCTTGGCGACGCCCAATCTTCTGGCGCCTAAGAGGCTTATAGTAGTCAGAAGCATGATTGAACATGCTGTTGATGCAGAAAAAGAAGATTTGATCGAATATTTAAAAAAGAACGAAAAATCATTGCAAGCTGACAGTAATTTGGTGGTGGTTTTTTGGGAAAAGGGACAGCCGAAGAAAAACGGAAAAATATACAAGATTTTGGATAAGATTGCCAAAGCACAAAATTTCGAAAAACTAAGCGGAGCAAAGCTGAATAAGTGGATCATAGAAAAAATTAAAAGTGAAAATCCTCAATCTGGAATTTCTGCCGGAGCTTTAGAAAAAATAATCCTTTTTGTAGGCAATGACACAAGTTTTTTGGATAAGGAATTGCAAAAGTTAGTTGAATTTTCCGATGGAAAAGTCATCCAAGAACAAGATGTCGATCTTTTGGTTAAGGCGAGTACCGATATAAGCATTTTTAACACTATCGATGCTTTGGCTAGCAGTAATAAGAAAGAAGCCTTGCGTCTTGTGCATGAACACCTCAAAAAAGGGGAGGATATTTTTTATGTTTTTTCTATGATTGTCTATCAATTTAGAAATCTCATTAAAGTGGCAGGAATTAAGGATGAATTTCATGGCAATGATTATGCCATAGCCAAGGCTATTGGAATGCATCCTTTTGTTGTGAAAAAAAGCTTGCAGCAATTAAGAAGCTTTCCTTTGGAAAAATTGAAAAAAGTTTATCAAAAGCTGGCAAATTTGGACTTTGAAGCAAAAACAGGAAAAATCGATATTAAAATTGCGTTAGATAAATTTATTGTAGAACTTTAGACAAAAAAAGCTTCCTATGTCGGAAGCTTTTTTAATTATGCAAAAGATTATTTTTTTGTAGCTATAGCTTTCACTTTTTTGTTTAGTCGGGATTTTTTTCTAGCCGCTGTGTTTTTGCTGATAATATCTTTTTTAGCAGCTTTGTCCAAGGCCTGGAAAGCTTTTTTAGCCCATTCTTGAGCTGTTTGGGTGTCATTTTTTGTAATAGCCTCGCTGGCTTTTTTAATGGCGCTTCGGAAAAGACCCTTAATTTTTTTATTAATCTCAGTCTTTCTCTCTGTTACTCGCATGTATTTCTTAGCGGATTTTTTAATTGGCATAATTTTTTATTTATAGCTTTTAATTACTCTAGTATTTTTAGCATAGTATTTTCAATTTGGCAAGGGAATTTATGAACATCTATATGTGTATTATTAGTAATATCTGTTCGAT
>DPJH01000010.1 GCA_003543115.1 Candidatus Moraniibacteriota bacterium | reverse complement strand
CAGAATAATTTGACAATATTTTCAAAAGGATTATAATTGAAGTATGAAAATAAGTTATCGATTACAACAAGGTCAACAAAACATCCGTCTAAAGCGGCTGGGTTTTTGATTTTTGTTTGAAGATTGCAAAAGAAACCAGATCGCCGAAGACGGCGGTTTTTTTGTTGTTACAACAAGGGAGGAGTGCAATGGAAAATATCGCTAATGTCGCAGGCATGGGTAAATGGGCAGTTCTTTTAGACGGAAATAATCGGCCAATTTCATATGACGAAATAGTAAGTTATGGTGAAGATGGAGCAATGGTTACTCTCGAAAGAAGAGGTTTATATCTCAAAAGGTTAATCATTGAATGTGATTCGGCACTTAGCGCTGAAGAAACATTTAATGAAATGATTATGAATAGCGAACGAGAAGAAGCTGTGCTTGAAGGCATTATTTAATGGAGGAAATGCATATGGCCAAGAAAGATGAAAAACAATGGATAGTTTTTTTTGATGAAGATGGCAGAGCGGTCCAATGGGGCCCTATAAACTCTCAAGCTATCCAAAAAACGATGGATACATGTGCATATGCACATTGGGATTTTGAAACAGAGGAAGCTGCTGGAAAATTTCGCGGCAATGCTTCTCGATGTTGAAAGATTGCTGTGGATTGCCCAGATTAAATCCATCTTAAAAAAGAAAAACCCGGAATGAAGAATCTTTCATTCCGGGATATTTTTTTATTTTTCCTCAAAAACTTGAAAGATATAGAAGATAATCGCACCTGAGAGAGCAAGTATGAAAAGATTGAGATAGATGGGCAGGCTGAAAAGTGAATTAAAGATCAGAAGCAGGGCGATTCCTAGCGAAATCCATAAAATTTTTTGGCTAGGCAGATTTTGATCTTCGGATAGGAACAGATTTTTTATAGATATGGTTAGGAGCAGATTGGCGCAAATCACCACTACGATCTTATATAATCCCAGGCGAGTGGAAATGATTCCAGGAAGCAATCCTTCTGCAATAAGGACTAGGACAAAAAAGAAAACCAGAATCAATAAACTGTCGCAAGAGAGCTTGTAGAGAATCGGGGCATTTTTTTGAAGAAGCTCCGCTAATTTTGTTTTATCGAGCATAGTTGTTTTTTATGCGATTTAATATTTCGCCGGCAGTAAATCTAAAATTTTTAAATCCGATGTCTTTTTTGAACTCAACATTGATAAAATCCAGTCGGGTTTCTTTTGTCGGTTTCAGGGAAAAAACATAATCGCTTCCAATCAGTTGCTGCATTTCGACTATAGGCAGGGAACATTTGAAAATATTGGAGCGCAGGAAGGATTTTTTCATTTGGCAATTGCTTTTTATATCTAAGCTATCTTTCGAAGCTGGAACCGGAGTGGTGTTGACCCATGAAGAAAAAATATTTTCAGTAGGCAAAAGGCGTTTTTGTCCGTCGATAATCAGATAATTAAGATGATCTTCCGTAGTGTTGAAAATAGTTCCGGATGGGTGATCACTGGCAATGGTGAAGAGCTTTTCTTTTTCATAGAAAGCAATTTCGTCGGCACTGGCCTGGATGACGTCATTCCAATCAAAGCCTTTGCCGGAAAATGTCAAAGGATTGTCGATGGGAAAAATTTTTCCGCCTTCTACAACATAGATAGAATCGGCATAGGACAGAAGAGAACCTTCAGAGAACCCGATTGGATCACTGTCTATTTCATATTCTTTCAAAAAATCAGCATTTTTTTTGATAGCTTGTCCTGACTCATAATGAGTGGAGAAGGCAAAGTCGCTTATAAATTTTTTCAGCTTATTGTCTTGCAGCTGATAGAAATTATTTTGGATAAGAAAAAGAGAATCATCAGGATAGCCGCTGTTTTTGCCTATAGCATCCCCTTTAGAATTGTAGGTGAGCTCATCTCCGGCAACATTTAAAAAACTGTTCACAGGGAAACCGAGAGCATCGATGATTTTTGCCCCGGCAAATTTTCGCAGCTTTCCATCGGAAACTATATAGAAATCACTTTTGTTTTTTAATAAGGTTCCATCGCGAAAGCCCATAGCCTCTCCTTCGGGATAGAGGAATGCATTATAAGATTTTCTTACGCTTAGGCTTTCAAAAGAGGAATTAGGATATTTTTTATCCAGTGTCATAGAGACGATAGCTGTGGAATAGGTGCCGACAAGGGAGGTGTTGAAAAACAAGCTTTTGCCTTCATTCAGCAATCCTTTTTCCAATGGAGCAAGGTTTTCGTCTCTGGGATTGGTGATAGTATTGCTTTTTGCGCGCGGATTATTGAATGAAAATTCAAAAAAAAGCGAAGGAAAAAGAATGCGAAAAGCAAGATAGAGAGCGAGTAAAAAGGAAAATATGTATAGAAAAACACGCATTCTTCCGTATAGTAAGGAATTTTTTTCGTCGAGGATTATTGTTGGGCTTAGATCGAAATGCATATTAATATTTTAATTGATAAATTTTTCCACTGACAATCCTTTCTTTTTCTTCAGGAAGCTTGATCGGACTGGCATAGAGATTTTTTTTGGTGCCGATCTGAATGTCAAGATTTCTTATTTCAAGCGAATAATTTTTTATAGGAATGATTTTTTTGAGCAATCCTTCTTGGCGGTAGAATTCTATTTTTTCGTCTGGAATTATAAAATAGATCGAGCTGAATTTTTTTCTGTCTATTTTGTTGAGATCTTTGGAGTTGAAAAAATATGCAGCTTGCAAACCAAACTGAGAATTCATGGGTCCTGTCATCATAGACCAGCCATCTCCGGTAGCATCGCGGTCGACCAAGATCAGATCAGTGCTTTTGAAATTATTGCTGATTTCCTCCACTTGCTTTAGGAGGCCCTTGTTAGGAGATATTTTAAGATAGGGAATAAAAACAGCCAAATTGGTCAACAATAAAACCAGACAAAAAAGATGGAAATACGAGCGCCGTTTAAAGAAGCAGTCGAAAAAATAGACAGTATAGAAAATGCTTATCGGCAACACGGAAAAAACAAAACGACGGAGCATCCAGGGATGGTCGGAGGATATGCTGGGATAAATAATATAGATAAAAGATGGAAGGACAATGAGAAATGGAATAATAGACTCAAATTTTTTGTTGCGCCATAGATAGAAAAAACCGATCAGTCCAAGCGCAATATAGCTGAAGATTCCATAAGAAAAAAGAATTTTAACCGTATAGATGGAAGTATCAAAAAAAGAAACAGGAGAAGAAGAATAATTTTTGATTCCAGAGCCTAAGGAAATAAACGGATGAAGGATATTTTTCAGCAAGGATATGTAGGATTGGGTGTCGAAAGCTAGGTTGAAAAAATACAAAAGAATAAATCCGCCGATAAAAAGAAGGATCTTCTTTCCAATGACTACAAAAAGAAGATATTTCCAATCTTTATATTTTACAAGGAGTATGAAAATTATGATTGCCAGGAAGCTGATGGCTTCGATGCGAGAAAAAACAAGCATCGTAAAGGCAGAAAGAGAAGCAAGGAGATACAATCGTTTTTTTGTTCGAGTAAATGTGACAAATGTGTAGGTGCCGAACCAGGTGAGCATCAGTCCGAGATTTTCGCTGAGAGTAAATTTGAAAAACCAAGAAAAAGCAAATGAAGTAAGGATAAGAATAGTGGCAACTATAGACGAGGAAGGGCGCAGATAATAACGAGCAACAAGATAGAAAGAAAAAATAAAAATTATAAAGCTTATGCTGTTGGCAACCATGAATCCGTTCATTCCTGACATGGAATAAAAAATTGAAAGCCAGGTTATGTAGCCAAGCGGGAATTGAGTGGTAAGCTCTCCCTTAGCGGTATAAATAAATCCAGGAAAATTAAGGGCTTTTCCAGGTCCATAAATCTGGAAAAATTCCTTTTGGCCATCAAAAGAAAAAGTGAGGCGGTGATTTTGAGATAGTTGGATAGCCGCCTCGCTAAAAGATCCTTGGTCGCGTCCGGAAAATATGGTGGGAGTGGTATAGAAAGAGAAAACAAAAACAGATACCAAAGAAAGGATGAAAAGCCAGAAAAAATGAGGCTGAATTTCAATTTTCCCCTTGTTAAAACTGAAGATATAGACAAAAAAAGCTATGCCAAGAAAAATATATCCTACGAAAAAAGCAGTATAAAAAATGCCCAAAAGAGACAAGACTAAACCAAACCAGCCAAGGATAACCCAAAATAAGCCAAAAATCGTAAAAAGCTGATGTTTATTCAGGTCTATTTTAATATTAAAAAAAGCTTTAATTCTGGCAAAAAAACCAAAACCTTTTTCTTTGATAGGGGAGTTTTTCTTTTGATTCATCGATTTAAAAAACAATCACTTACTCATTTTTGCTTAAGTGAAGCAGGTTTCTTATTTAATGCTATTATATAGCCTAAATTATCTTTTGCCAAACGGAGATTTATAGGGTAAAATTAAAAAATAAAGAATACCTAAAATTAATTTTTTTAGGAATCTTTATTGATGTAGGACTTACGCATTTGCTTGCGACAATACACGCTTCAGCGTGACAGGTGATGTTTTTTGTTCAATCTCGACACTTCGTCAAAGATCGGCATTAAAAATATAGCTGATTTCTCGCTTCCGTGGCGCATTGCCACAATCAAACGTGTAAGTCATGTAATGTTTAGTTTTATTTTTTATGAAGATACTTGTTGTTGCTCCAACACCTTTTTTTTCTAATCGGGGAACTCATATCAGAATATTGGAAGAGGCTCTGGCGCTTGAAAAATTGGGTCATAAAATAACAATCGCCACCTATCACATCGGAAGAGATATTGAGGCTGAGGTGAAAACTAAGATTGATGTCAGGCGCATCCGGCGCTTGCTTTTTTGGTATAAAAAATTGGAAGCCGGACCGGACTGGCAAAAAGTTATTTTAGACATTATGCTTATCCGAAAAGTTTTTTATTTGGCTCGTACTCAAAAACCGGATATTATTCACGGACACCTGCATGAAGGCGCGCTTATCGGATGGATCATACAAAAGGTGCTTTTTTGGAGAAAGATGAAACTAGTGGCTGATTTCCATGGCAGTCTCACCAAGGAGATGGTTTCTCATGGTTACCTAAAAAGAGGATTGAAGACAATTTTTTCTTTTGTCGAGAAATTTATCAGCAATTTAGGAGACTGCGCCATAGCTAGCTCTTGGGAAGGAGTGAAGGATGTTTCATCTGCGCGGATCCAAGGAAAATGCGAACTTCTCCTGGATGGCGTAAATATTGATAGTTTCAATGTTAAAATTTCCAAGGAAGAAATTCGATATGAAATGGAATTGCCACAGGATAAATTCATTGTTGGCTACACAGGAGGGCTGGTAACCAATAAAGGCATTGATTATCTTCTGGATGCCGTTCATTTGGTGTTAGAGAAAAGGCCGGACGTCTTCTTTTTGATTGGAGGCTTCCCTTCCTATCAGGTGGAAAGCTTTATTCGAACACACAAGCTGGAAAGCTCAGTGCGCTTGATTTCTCCTTTGGATTATTTCAAACTGCCGGAAGTTCTAAAGGCCTGCGATATTTCGGTTGACCCCAAAGATTTGGATACGGCTCAAGCTAGC
This sequence comes from Candidatus Moraniibacteriota bacterium, assembly GCA_003543115.1. GTDB lineage: Bacteria > Patescibacteriota > Minisyncoccia > Moranbacterales > UBA2206 > UBA8518. Next base: position 5,999 of record DPJH01000010.1, on the reverse strand, counting down.
GGAAAAATGCTTAACTATATGGCGGCAGGTTTGCCGGTTGTTTGTTTTGACAAACCGAATAATAGAAATTTCTTGGGAGACAGCGCTTATTTTTGCAGTGATATGAGTTCCAGGGAAATTGCTGATGGTATTTTGTATTTTGCCGCACACACGCAAGAGATCCGGAAAAAGGGAGAACTGAATAAAGAGAGGGTAAAAAAATTCAGCTGGAGTGAATCAGGGAGAAAATTGGACAAGATTTATAATTCATTAAAAAAATAAAAAAACAAAAATGGAAAATAGAAATGTCAGTTTTGCTGTGAGATTAAAAGGTCTTCTTACAAAAAAGTTTATATCGATAATAGTGATTATATTGATTTTAACAGGAACAGTTTATGCGAGCCTAGTTTTTTTAAAAGATAATAAAACCGCAGTGGTCATCAACGCCCTTAATATTGCAGATAAGATTTCCAATTTGCTGCTTATCGAAACGGACGGGCAAAAAGAATTATCGGTTGTCAATCAATTGGTTCAAGAATTTACCAAAAAAGACGGAATTACTAGAAATTTTTTAGTGCTTTTACAGAATAATATGGAGCTTCGTCCGGGCGGAGGTTTTTTGGGCCAATACGCTATTTTGAAAATTAGGGACGGTGAAGTGGTTTCTGTCTTTGTGGAAGATGCCAACCTTTTAGATCAAAAAATTGAAGCTAAAATTCCAGCTCCATATCCTCTCACTAAGATGATGAGCATTAAAAAATGGAAATTTAGAGATTCTAATTTTTCTCCAGATTTTCCTACGAATGTCAGCAAGGCGGAATATTTTTTAAGATTGGCAGGAGCAAGCAGCAAGTTTGATGGGGTGATTGCAGTAAATTCACAAGTTTTCAACGATATTTTAGAAATTACCGGACCGATTTCTGTTCCTGGAAGTCCGGTAGTTTTTGACAGTACGAACGCTACCTTAAAATTGGAGGAAGTGGTGGAAAAACAATACTTGATGGATGATAGTCTGGACACGCAAAACAGAAAATGGATTATGAAAAAAATGGCCCCCATAATCGTGAGCAAGCTTTCCAATGTAGGCGATATTCCGAGATTGGCGAATTTTTTTCATGAAGAGCTGAAAAATAAGAACGTAATGCTGAATTTTAAGGATGAAAGATTGCAGTCGTTGGTGGAAGATGTGTATTGGAGCGGTGAAGTGGCTCAAAATTGGGAAGGGGACTATCTGATGATGGTGGATGCAAATTTAGGAGCGCTTAAAACTGATTATTATATAAAACGCGAAATAAAATATGATATTGATCTAGCCGGAGAAAAGCCGATAGTAACGCTTAATATGCTCTACAAAAATACTGCTCCTTATGGGGATTGGAGAACCAGTGATTATCATTCATATCTTCGGGTATATGTTCCTGAAGGAGCAAAGCTCTTGGAAAATAAGATGGTTTCTCCGTTGGGCGGCAATGGGACGGAATTTGGGAAAACTTACTTCGGTTTTATTTTGCACGCTATCATTGGAAGTGAAACTGATGCTATGATAAAATATGAATTGCCGAATAACTTTACAGAGAATGATTACAAGCTGTTAGTGCAAAAGCAATCCGGAGTTGGAGAAGTGCCGGTTAAAATCCGTATAAAAACCAAAGAAGGAAAAGAATTGAATATGGAAAATAGCTTAAAGGGGGATTTAAGATTTGAAATAACCAAATGAAATTGATGCTGATTAAAATTGGTAAAGTTTTTACCACTATCCGACGCGATGGAATTGTGGTGGGTTTGAGAAGAACTTTTGGCTATGGAATAATTTTTTTGAAAAATCTTTTTAATTTTTCATCGGGAGATGTTTTGATCATAACCGGAGGCGTAGGGGACAGTGCTCATTATCGAGCCTATAATCAAGCGGAGGAATTGAATTTGCATGGGATAAGAGCGGCGGCGATGCTTCAGGACAATCCGCTTCTTTCATGGCACGCCAATCGTTTCAAGATTTTTATTTTTCATCGCACGCTGGAAACAAGAAGCGTAGGAAAATTGGTAGCCGCAATCAAGAAGCAAGGCAAGGAAATTATCTTTGAAACAGATGATTTGGTTTTTGATGCGAAATATATGCATGAAACCGATTTATATAAAAATAAGATGGGGGTTTTTGAAAAAATGCAATATGCCAAAGGTGTGGGAGAAGGAATATTGAGGGATGATTATGTAAAAGTTTGCACCGCTTCTACTTCCTATTTGGCAGAAATTTTGCGTGGATACGGCAAGAAAGTTTTCATAGTAAAAAACAAGATTTCTTGTCATGAGCTCAAGGTGATTGATGATGTCCTAAAAAATGTTTCCAAGGAGAAGGATGATTTTGTCCGCATCGGATATTTTAGCGGTACGCATAGCCATAATAAGGATTTTGCTACTATTACGGAAGCTCTTTGTTCAATTTTGATCAGATTCCCCAAGACCAAGCTCTATTTAGCCGGACCATTGGATGTGGATAGTGAATTGAATGTTTTTTCCGAGAGAATAGTCGTCTTGCCTTTAGTTAGTCGCGATAAATATTATGAAAATCTATTCAAGGTGGATATATGTCTTTACCCTCTTGTGCAAAACGATCCCTTTTGCGAATCAAAGTCGGAAATTCGATTTATAGAATCTGGTGCCTTGGAAGTTCCGATAGTGGCAGTGCGTAACCACACATTTTCCGAGGCTATATCCGACGGAATAGACGGATTTTTAGCCGGAGATAAGATTGAATGGGTGGAAAAAATCGAAAAGCTAGTGACTGATGAAGAATTCCGGAGGAGTATGGGCAAGTTGGCTCGTGATAAAGTGGTGGCGAATTATACGATTCAAAACAGCCACGAGGAAGAATATTATAGCTATTTAAGAGAGAAGATAGAGTCTGTAGATAAAATTTAAATATGATAATTCATAAAAACATAAAATCAATGAAGATATTGATAACAGGAGGTGCTGGGTTTATTGGTTCTAATCTGGCTAAAAAATTGATGGATAGGGGGGATAGAGTTGTTATGATCGATAATTTTAATGATTATTATGATCCGCAACTTAAAAAAGATAGAATAAAAAAATATCTCAAGGGATATAAATTTAAATTATATAAAGGTGATATCCGCGATACCAAACTTTTGGAAAAAATTTTTAAAGCTGAAAAAATCGATAAAGTAATGCATCTAGCTGCTTTAGCCGGTGTTAGAAATTCGTTGCTTGATCCTATCGGTTATGAAGATGTGAATGTTCGAGGAACTCTTAATCTTTTGGAAATGGCTAGAAGATATAAGATCAAAAATTTTGTCTATGCGTCATCTTCATCGGTGTATGGCAATAATACCAAGCAGCCATTTTCTGAGTCTGACAGCGTTGATGCTCCAATTTCACCCTACGCGGCCACAAAGAAAGCCACAGAGCTTTTGGCGCACGTTTATAGCCATATTTATGACCTGAATACGACGGGCTTGCGCTATTTTACCGTCTATGGTCCTTGGGGAAGGCCTGATATGGCACTTTTTCTTTTCGCTGACGGTATTGCAAAGGGAGTGCCAATTAAGGTTTTTAACCACGGTAAAATGAGTCGAAATTTCACTTATGTAGATGATATTGTTTCTGGAACTATGACGGTGATTGATGCCAATCTCAAATGCGAGGTGATGAATATAGGAGGAGATCGGGAAGAGACTTTGATGCGTTATATTGAAGTTTTGGAAGAACATATGGAAAAGAAGGCCAGAAAGAAAATGATGGCTATGCAGCCAGGAGATGTTCCATCAACAGTGGCTGATATCAGAAAATTGAAAAAATTAGGCTGGAAGCCAACTACTAGGATTGAGGAGGGCATTAAAAATTTTGTTTCCTGGTATAAGGAATATTACAAAGTATAGTTGAAAAACTAACAAGATAAATCGAAAATTTTAAAAAGGCCATAAGGCCTTTTTAAGCATAAAAAAATCAACGGCTAGTTGTTGGAGCTGACTTGATCTTGATTATTGAAGATTCCAAGAAAGGGCAATGTCTCTGGGAAATTTATAGAATTGAGATTTGAAGAAGAGCTCACGTTTTCTATAAAAAATAATTTTTCCAAATAATGATTATATGTAGCGAGAGGATTTTCGATAGATGCTTGGATGAGATCCATTGAATTTCGATGATCTCTCGGATCAAGCTCAACGAATTTCAGTTGTTTTCCAAGAGAGAAAATAACATGTTCATAATCACCGAACCATTGGATATTTTTAATTTCATCTGCATAACGCGTTATATCTTCTGATGTGTTTTCACTTCTTTTCGGCTCGACATTCCAATTGCGCAGATAATGGACAGAGATTTGGTTTTTAGTCCAATAGAGAAGTTTTTTCCCATCATCCGAAAACTGGATGCCTTCAATATCTGTTCCTAATTTTTTAAAATAACGATCGAGCTCCCCATCGTTAAAAATATAAACAGTCTTATTTTTAGTGAAAAAAGCAATGCGGTTGTCATCATAAGCAATCAGGCGAAAATTGCGGGTAATATCCTCTGGAAAATCGCTGGTGAGCTGGATGCGATTTCCAGTTCCATTTAATTCTGCTTTGTAAACCAATTCGTTTGGCATCTGGGAATAATAGACATTTGTTTTCGAAAGATCAAAACTGGATATGTCCTGAGCAATTTCTATAATGTCTTCAGTGTTGTTGATATTGGCTCGAAAAAGCTTGTCTTCACTGAGATAGAAAAGATAATTTTTATCTTTGGGATCCCAACGCACATAATTGATATCTTCGACTTTCAGGATCTCATTGAGATTAAGAGATGTTTTTTTGACGGTGTCTATTATGAAATATGAATATCGGGGTTCACTATCGGAATCAGGGGCAATTTTTGTTTTGGTGTTTATTTTTTCCTCGAGTGTTTTTTGGACAGGAACGGAGATATAATCTTCTTCCGGAGACCATTCTATGTTTTCTTTTCTTTCATCTGATATGAAATTCCAACCTTCAAAAACAAATGTACTTACAACTTCCTTGTCTTTAATATCAAGAATTTTGGCAGTTAGATTTTTTTCATTATTCTCGGTATAAATCAGAAACTTGCTTTGGGGGGAGATGAAGAATTTTTCAATATTAGGAGTTGGATATTCAGTTTTGGCATAATTATTTCTGGCTAGTGTCACGTTCCAAAATTCACTAGCCAGTCCGCTGTGCACATTGGATTTTTTATTCCAAGTCTGATAGCCATCAGCACTGACAGAAATATCATAAATATCAGGCATAAGGCCGCTGATATTATAGGAATTGTTTATATGATTTAGCGCTTTAGAGTCGGCAATTTTTCCATTAATGATCACTTGAATATCTTGAGGATTGGATTTTATTGAAATTGTTCCGCTATGCACAAAAACCCCTCGACTGAAATCGAATCGATATCCTCGGGCATAGAAAACTACAGCCGGAGCGGAAACCATAAAAATTAGCACCAAAATCCAAAAAAATATAGCTCTTGATAATTTTTCCATAATTAAATTCATTTTATCCTTAAAATGCCAGTTTGTCTAGGGCCTATTTTATCATTTCTTGTTGACACTTGCAAAGAAAGCCTGTATACTAATTTATGTAACAATTTATAAGTTTATTATGCTAGCAATCATTAAAACAGGCGGAAAACAATATAAGGTCGGAGTGGGAGATAAAATTAAAATAGAGAAAATCGAAGGAGAAGAGGGAGCTGTGGTTGCTTTTCCGGAAGTTTTATTTGTCGGAGATGAGAAAGATGTCAAGGTTGGAGCCCCTTTTGTGTCGGGAGCCAAGGTTGAAGGAAAAATTATCAAGACTGAAAAGGGAGACAAAGTGACAGGCGTGAAATTTAAAGCTAAAAAAAGATATAAGGTCAAATTCGGACATCGCCAAACTATGACGGAAGTAGAAATTATGTCTATCAAATAATCTTGAATAAAAAACGCTCGATTCTAATCAAGCGTTTTTTTGATGGGCGTTTTTGTGGATAACTTGCTTCTTGCACCTGTTCGCATA
>DPJH01000037.1 GCA_003543115.1 Candidatus Moraniibacteriota bacterium | reverse complement strand
GGTTTTTCTGGTTAATAAAAAATCCCTGCGACTTTCGTGAAGCCACAGGGTGTTTTGCTAAGTGAGCTGGCTTTCCACAAACTTCCTTACCGCATCAGTCGTCGCCGCACGGGATGAGCCGGTATTCTTTTTCGGGGAATTGATCCTTGTCGGTGCTATACCCGGTCGCGACAAGCGGAAGTTCCAATCGGCCGTTCTTCGGGATGAAAGTGAAAAAGACGCGAGGTGCCCATTTCATGCAGCCGAACTTCCCGTCTTTTTCAAGACAAAACATGACTTCCTCGGGCCGGCAGAAAGGAGCCTTTACTGAGTCGTCCTCAGAAATTTGCAAACTGATCCCATAGGCGATGAATTCCGCGGTCTTGAATCCCATCCCAGGCTCATCATCCGCAAAAGCGGCATTGCCGAAAAAAACCAAAACGACCAGTGCCAGACAACTTCCGAAAAACATCTTTCCATTCTTCATGCACTTCACCTCTTTGAGTTGAATTCACTTCATCTTATGGCTGTCTATGCCAAAATAAAAGACCAATAGACCATCATAATGCTTCAATTCCATAAAGTCAAGAGTCATCTTCAAATCTTTCTCAATCTCACCTAATTGCTATTGACAACATCAATGAAATATCCGAGAATGAATTGCTGTTTCTTGTACATACATTTTGAGGCGGAGGAAATCTCGGCGCCTCAATTTAAACAATCATCATTATTTGGAGGTTTTAATGGAAGAAGCAAAAAAAATGGAAGTAAGCTGCGGCGAAAAGGAGTATTCCGTTTACTATACGATACGTCCCATGACACCTGATCCATCCCACCCGCTTTGGCAGGATTTCCTGCCGAGCGGATTTTTTTATTTTTAAAAACACCAACTAAAAATTCATCATTGGCTTTTAGTAAAAGTATCTGCTATATATCTTCTGTCAGCATGGCTGAAATTTATTTCTCTAAGTTTAAGCTGGAATTTTTCCAAAATGCTTTTAGCAACATCTTGAGGGCTCAAATTTGTGTTATCAATCCTGATATAATTTTCTCTCGTTATCTCTCCCCTTCTTGAATTCAGCCTATGATTTTTTATCGAATCCATCAAATCTTTTTCGGATTTTTCAATATCTCTTTTTGAAAGTTTATGATCCAGCCTGTGAGAACTTTTATTACGCTCGATTCTTTCCTGCGCATCAGCTTCCAGCTCTACAAAATAAACCGACCCTCCATTAGACTCAAAAATATTACAAAGATTATTGACGTAGTCATGATCTGATTTTTGGTCAAACTCCCACACGTAAGTGAAAATCAATCCTTCCAAATCACTTTTGGCGACTTCTTCAAAAATTTCCTTGCGAAACAAGTTCACCAGCCTTTTCCCAACATCGCTTCCATAGCTAAAAAACGGGGAAACCAGATCAATGGTCATATGGTTGTGAAAAAGTTTCAAGTCGGTTATTTTCTCGAGCTCATGTCCGACTGTCATTTTTCCGACTGCTTGGGGACCAAAAATTATGATTAGTTTCATATTTTCAATTCTATATGCAATAATTCATGTTTATGCCAAGTAATTATAGCACATTATCAAAAAACTGCCCGTTATAACTAAAATCATTGACTTTTAGCGCTTCTTGTAGTATATTCAAACATCCAATGAAATCAAGAACTTATTAGCAATCTTAACAATATAGCAGAATGGCCTAGCTTCAGCGAGCAAGTTAAGGACAAGCATTTATTAAGAAGGTCAAAACGAAAAAGGAGATGTCATGCAAGAAACAACATTTGAATTGGACAAGTCAGAAGTTGTCAAAACGCTTTCTCCTTTTTAATGACAAGCGCCCCACTTCATGGTCATTTGTCTTGGAATGGACACGCAAGAACTAGGCTTNNCCGATAGAAACAATCCATGGCCTAGCTCCGGTCTCCTCTTTGATGAAATCTATAATTTTCAGAAGATTATCAGGAAGATCATATTGATCATAAATATCGGAGAGATCCGACATCCAGCCTGGAAATGATTTGTAGACCGGCTGGCAGAAACGCATCACTTCGCTATTAGGAACAGCGATTTTTATCCGAGAGCCTTTCGTCAATTTCTCTGGACCAAGATTAAAATCCGGTCCTTGATAGATATATTCGACACAAAGTTTGATTTCTCGGCACTCGTTGAGAACATCCAGTTTAGTGAGAACGACATCCGGGCCGGAAAGTTCGACGGCATAACGAAGCATCGGCAAATCCAACCATCCGACCCTCCTTGGTCTTCCAGTAGTTGCGCCATATTCCCCGCCAGCCATCCTGATGCCGGCACCCTGTAAGAAATCGTCATCACTATTCATGTCCGCATCCTGAAGGATTTCCTGCTCATTCTTCTGATTCACATCAGTCCTTTCGCAATATCTTTCAGATTCTTCCCCTCCCATTTCGGTCGGGAAAGGACCGCCGCCTACGCGAGTCATATAGAAAGCTTTGACGATTCCTAAACTAAGATCAATATCGCCATCCTTGATTCCAACTCCGCGGGCTAACCCTTGAGTTGAAGAATCAGAGGCAGTGACGAAAGGATAGGTTCCCTTATCTACACTAAGAAAAAGTCCTTGGGCTCCTTCTAGCACGATATTTTTTTCTTCGACACTCCTTCGCATAAAAGCGTCGGTGTCGAAAATAAAGTCCTTGAGAAATCTACCATATTCGAGATAGCACTCTATGATGGCTCCCACATTGAAAATATCCACAGAATGGTAAAAAATACCGCTATCNNCTCAGATTGGCTTCCAGTTTTCTCCGGAAAACGTCCGGATTGAGCATATCATTGACGATAAGCCCGACCCTGGCGTAGTGATCAGTATAGGCCGGTCCAATTCCTCGTCCGGTCGTTCCGATCCGGAATCCGCCTGACTGAGATTCTTTCAGTTGATCCAAAAGGATGTGTTGAGGAAGAATCAGCTTGGCATTCATTGCCAGCATAAAATTCCGATAACTATGCCCTTCGGATTCGAGAATATTCATCTCTTCCAAGGCCACCTTAGGATTGAAAACAACTCCGTTTCCGATAAGGTTGATCTTTCCTTTTCCGTCATGCAGAATTCCGGACGGTATGAGATGGAAGATATACTTCTTTCCATTGATGACAATCGTGTGTCCGGCATTGTTTCCGCCCTGACCCCGAGCGATGATATCCGCCCATTCAGCCAGCAGATCAACAATCTTTCCTTTTCCAGTGTCTCCCCACTGATTGCAGGTCACGGAAACAGTTTTTGCTCCGCCTAACCAATCTTCCAAATTCATATCCTTTCTCCTCTAGTTGAATAGTTCGGTGCCTCTTCAGTGATAGTTATTCCATGCGGATGAGATTCTCCCAGGCCGGCTGAAGATATGCGGAAAAAATCAGCCTTCTTCTGGAGCTCTTCGATCGTCTTTCCACCGACATATCCCATGCCGCTTCTCAGCCCTCCCAGCAATTGAAAAATGATCTTCCCGACTTCNNCCCGGAGACTCCTTGGTCCCGGAAAGCATCTTTCCAAACATGACGGTCGAGGCTCCCGTTGCCAAAGCAATCGTGATGTCTCCGGAATATTCTATTCCGCCGTCAGCGCAGATCGGAACATCCATTCCTCTTACCGCTTTGGCACAGTTGTAAACTGCCGTAACCTGAGGACATCCGATTCCCGCTACCACGCGAGTGGTGCAGATCGATCCCGGACCTTGGCCGACTTTGATTCCATCAGTCCCGGCTTCTGCCAAACGCTTGGCCGACGAACCCTCCGAGACATTTCCAACGACAACATCCGTTTCCGGAAAGCTGTGCTTGAGCTCTTTCAATGTTTCATAAACCGCTTTGGAATCGCCGTGAGCAGTGTCGATCACAATGACATTGGCGCCTTTCCGAATTGTCGCTTCTGCTCTTTCCAGAGCCTCTTGTCCGATCCCGACCGCCGCCCCGACAAAAAGATTGCCATTGGAATCTATGTTATATCCGGATGACTCTCCCGAAATGATCCTTCTGACATCAGAGTATATATACATCCCTCCCAACTGCCCATTCTCGCCAACTATCGGCAAGACCTTTTTCCTGTTCTTCTGCATCCGGTAGAAAACTTCATTCAAAGAAAGCTCCTTGTTGATGGTGATTATGTCTGTCGCCATAACCTCGCCTACCGTCTTGGCCATATCGGAACAGAATTCAAAATCGTTCCCGGTCAGCAATCCGACCAAATGGCCTTCGCGATCCAAAACAGGAAAGCTTCGGAAGGAAAATTGCCTTTCTTCAACCATAGCCAAAACTTCTTCCATCCGGCTATCGACGAAGACGGAGATCGGCTTCTTGATCATGCCATTCAGATAGAACGTCACTCGGCCCACCTCTTGGGCCTGATTCTTGATAGACAGCGCCCGATGGATAATTCCGAGCCCTCCTCTTTTCGCCATCTCGATTGCCATAGCATGTTCAGTTACAGTGTCCATCGGAGAACTGACAATCGGGCATTTAAGTGAAACTTTTCTGGAAAACCTGGTTTCCAAAAGGCAATCTGCCGGGGCGATTTCCGAATATCCTGTCTTCAAGCGAACATCTCCATATGACAAGGCCAATCCCAATCGTTCCATTTTTTCAAAAAAACCATCCATGATCCTTTTTTCCTCTCTCATACTTCCTCCTGAGTCCTTGTAAATTGTAAAAGTAAACCTCATGATTTAATTTTCATGAAGTTATTCATATTAACAGATATTGTTCCGGAAAGCAATTTTTAACAATGCTCTTTGTTTCTGATTTTAAAAAGAGAATTTTTTCTTTTTTTTGAAATATTATTTTTCCAAACTAACACATAAAAGATATGCTAAGAACATATGATTTTTTGCATATAAAATCCATTGATAACTGTATTAAAAACATGGCGTGGTAATTTTTATAAATCATCCAATAAATCAAAAAGCGAGGTGAACATGGCGAAGCCCAATGATTATGGATGTAGCGATGCTATCAAGGATATAAATACTTTTTTTGAAATCAAAGAAATCAATATGGAAAAAATGGAAGCTTTGGATCGAATGCTTGATCACATGACCAAGGGTTCAACGTTGGGACACCACAACATCTCATGCCAACCATGCTGGGACTACTACACGGAAATGAAGCGAAAAAAATGTGGAGGATAACATTCCTACAAATACTCTTGTTGCCAGCCGCTATTCCTCTGCGAATAGCGGATTTTTTATGCAAAAAATTTAAAGAAATATTTAGAAATTTTAATCCCATATTTAACACTTGAAATGTCAGATTTTTATTTTAGGACATCCGCTTTTCCGGCGCACATTCTTTTATTTTGACAAAAAAAGCCTGCGAAGATTCTCTTCGCAGGCGCTTAGTTCATATCGACAATTAAATGGTCATTTAATCATTACTTCGTCGATAACTTTTCCAAGACTACTAAAACTGAACGGTTTCCCCAGAAATGCTGAAAATTTTTCCGAATATTCATCCGCATATCCAGACATGGCGATTATTTTTGCTTTTGGGTATTTTTCGCTCAGCTTTTCAGAAAATTCAACTCCTCCCATGCCTCCACGAATCATGATGTCAGTAATCACCAGATCATATGGATTCCCTGATCCATGTGCCTCTTCATATATCTTCAAAGCAGCTGATCCTTCTTCTGCGACATCACAAGTATGCTGGAGAGTTTGCAAGACATCCTTTAATAAGGCCAGATTTGCCAGACTATCATCAATCACCAATATCCTCAAAGATTGTTTGGGAATATTCTTGGTTGGATCAGCAGGAACATCCTCTCTTCTCCGTCGCCTATCCAATACAGCCGGAAGATAGACATTGAATGTTGTTCCTTCTCCCATTTTGGAATCAACCCCGATATATCCGTTATGGTTTTTGACAATAGTAGCATATGCTACCGACAATCCCAATCCGTTCCCCTCTTCACCCTTGTCTTTTGTGGTGAAGTACGGATCGAAAATTTTGGATATGATCTCCAACGGAATGCCTGTTCCAGAATCAGCTATGGAAAAATGGACATATTGTCCAGACTTAAGCAAAAGACAGTTGCTTTCCTTCAAAGTCACATTTTCCGCTTCAATCCTGATTGTTCCTCCTTTCGGTATGCCATGCCGAACGGCATTGATCACCAAATTCTGCACAGCTTGGCCCATTTGAAATGGGTCCATATTACATAGCCATAAATCATTTGGGATATTAAAATCACACCGGCAATGAGAGTTGGCTCCCAAAGCAAATTCGGCTGATTCCCTAATGACATCCGCCAGGGATCCTATCTCTTTAGCCGCTGAACCGCCTTTGGCAAAAGCGATTAATTGCTGCGTTAGCTTTGTCGCCCGATCGACCGCATCCATGATTTTGCCTAGCGCCTTATTGATATTCGGACTCTTATCCACACCATCATAACTGCGCAACATATCTGCCCATCCTCTGATAACAAAAAGCAGATTGTTGAAATCATGAGCAATGCCGCCAGCCAAAATTCCAATGGCATGCATCCTGTCATTCATGGCCATATCCGATTCACGCCTCAGCCGCTCCTCGATCGGACGAGACACGCCGACGATCACCACCTCGCCATTTTCATTAATCAACGGCGCAGTGGTCGTTTCTACCGGAATTTCTTTTCCCCCAGGGTTTTTGAATTCATGCACATTATAGACAAACGGAGGAAAGACATCGGAAACATCTCTGTTAGTGATTCGATGATTGATGCGCTCCATGGCGGTTTGCAAACTTTTTCCGCTGGTTATATCCGACACATGAATCACAGCATTGGGAGGGATATTTAAAGTTTTTCGGGCAGATGCATTGACAGTCATAATTCCTGTCTTGCCATTAACCTGCCAAATCATATCACTGACAGAGTCAAAAATAGCTTTCAGAATTCTTTCATTCTCTAAAGACTTTTCAGCTTTTTCTCGTTCTTGACATATGAACTGCTGGGACTCTTTCTTTTCTCGATCCACCCGACAGCATTGAAAAGAGATGATCAATCCGCAAGCGATGAAAACTGTTACAACAAACAGGCTCGAATATAGCTTGTCCAGATAAAAATTGGCTGCTACACACAAAGCTGCAACAACAAGCGCAATCACTATAATCTTGGATATCTTCTTCAGCTTCATATGGCCTCCATTTTTTACATTGAAAAAATACTTCTTTTAAATTTTTTAAACAAATAAAACAATAAAAATTATGTTTCGAAAAATTAAACTCGCGTATTTATTTGCTATAATGGCTTTCTTTGGGTGGCTAAGCCTTCCGCTTGAAACAAAAGCAGCAACAGACACCTGCACTCCGGTTATAAAAGTTCAAAAAACCAAAGAAACATCCGTAAAATTGAAAGTGACATGCTCAAATCTCGCAAAAGCAAAAGTTAATCTTAAAATTCTGGTTAACAATGAAGACACCGATTCCGATTCATACAAGAAAGTCACCGCCAATCTCGGAAAAAAAGGATCTGTGAAAATAAAGATAAACAATATCGACTCAGCCACTAGCTATAACTTCAAAGTAAAAATAAAGAAATCATCCGAAAAAAAATATTCAGCCTATTCCAGCGAAGCCAGCACAACCACCAAGGGATCCGATTATGAACCGGAGATCGAAAAAATCAACAATATCACCGAAAATTCCGTAAAACTAAACATATCTTCTGAAGATTTGGAAAATGAAGCAGTCAATGTCCAGGCAGCCTATAAGAAAAAAACATCTTGGTCGACAAAGACATTTTCTTTGACTCTTGACGGAGATGGCGAGGGCTCAGTCACTCTGGACGGACTAAAATCAGAAACGCTTTATAACTTTAAGATAAGAATAAAAAAAGATGATGATAAGAGCTACTCGCCATATTCTTCTGCCAAAACAGCCACGACTGACGAAGATTAATTTCAAAATAATATATTCGAAAGACTGATGCTTTTGCCGTAATATCATTTTAGAAAATATCTATGAATCCAAAATTTAAACTTCTCTTTTTTGCGCTCGGAGGAATTATTTTTCTTTCCGCAGGTGTTTTTCTTTGGTATCGCTATTCCCGTGAGGAGGTTTCACCGGAAAAACAAGCCATTACGGATGTTTGCAATCAATCCTTGGGAAATTGCATCAAGAAAAAAGAAGAAATTAGCAAGCCCTTGCAAACCAAAGAAAATATCATGCGCCCAGAGCCGAAACCAGAAGAAAAAAGAGCCTTGCCGGAAAGCAACAATAATAATTCCGATTCCACCAAAGATCCTGATGAATCATCGAGCGAAAACATTAAAAAATTCGATAGTGATGAGGATGAGGAAGAAACCAATGACGAAGTGACAGTCGAAGTGGAACCGGATGACGAATAATAAATAGAATGATATAGTCATCAGCTTGCCAGCTCATCAGACGATGCTAGTTGGCTGTTTTTTTTATTCTTTCAAAAAACTATTTAACAAAATAAATTTAAAAAAACACTCCTTTAGCGCGACCAGGCCAAATTATCGCATAATGCTCAAACAT
>DPJH01000031.1 GCA_003543115.1 Candidatus Moraniibacteriota bacterium | reverse complement strand
TATTACGTCATTATTGACAAAAGCTAAAAAATATATTAGACTATATTGTCACATTAAAAATTCACGAGGCACACTAGAAGCCTGAGCGATAAGGAGGGAAATGAAAGACATAGAGATTACCAATTCCAAAGGAATAATTGTCGGTCGCATAAAATTTTCGCGTATTTGCGACCTTCAAGATAATCTTGTCGGTCGCGTAAGCGGTTCGGACGTTATCGACCACAAAGGCATGAACGTGGGCCGAATAGGGTGCTCGAAGATTTGGGATCATCAAGGAAACCTAAAGGGCTATGTGAACGGACCAACTATCTGTACCCATGACAACAAAGTTGTCGGACGCTGTAAGAGTTCCAGTTTGATTGGAGGAGCAGCACTGCTTCTTCTTCTCTCCAAACAAGCGCAATAACACTTTTCTCAATGCAGAAAATGAGTAGTTATTGCGCTTTTTATTTTTACCTTTTCTGCGAAACCGCATTACCCTTTAATTATGTTGATTGACCGCTGTTTTTATCATTATTCAATTGTGCCGATACTTTCATCCTGAGGGCAGTTTCGAATTTTTGTATTACCCTTTTTTCATCTTCTTCGCTAAACTCCTCATTGCCGTCCACACTGACCAATTGGAAATAATCCGGCGGCACATTCTCCTCTTTCTGACAGGAGGTAAAGTGATTTATTTTATATTCATGGTCTTCATATTCAAATGATATCAATTCACCATCAAATTCCATTTCCTTTTTTTGTATTTCAAGGATTTTCATATCAGAAATTATTTTTTCCGCCTCCTTGGCCAGCACCTCGACTCCCTTTTCAAATGCCGCTTCCTGACCTTTTTGTAATTTTTCATCTGAGGGCTTAATGATTCCCATTTTTTTCTTATGCGAATCTTTTTCAGCATAAGCCATTTCTTCGGCCACCGCAGGATCTGCTATTTGATTTTTTTCATAATCCATCTCGGCATTGCGCAATGTGTGATATGCACTTTCTATGCTTTTCATATTTTTTTGATTATTTAATAAATCTACGGATATTCTATCACCAAAAAATCAAATGTCCTAACTCTATACAAAAACAGCCCTATAAAAAGACTATTTTTTGTTAGCGAAGAGCCTGGGACGAAATCAGAGCTTATTTATAAAAAACTATTTTTCTTTCTTAGGGGCTATTCCTATATAGGCTTTTATCTTATTGTCCCCGCTAACAGCAAACGCTAATGACCGCATACATCCATCATCGATGTCCCCCTTCATTTTTTTCATCCCTCTCCGGCAATTCACAATGGTTCCGCCAGAAAGTATTATGGGCATCAGATATTTTTCCTTTTTTATGATTGATTTGAAATTTACTATTTCCGGCACCACATTCATAGCCCTGATTCTGGAATACCTAGAATTGTCCTTTTTGAGTTCATTGCAAATCTTATTAGCCGTATCCGCAAGAGATCCTTTGGTCCATGATTCAGGAACACCGCCTGCTCCATGCCAAAGACCGACCTCCAAAACATCAACATATCCCACATGCCATTCCAAGCTGTCATACGCTTTCAATCTTTTTTTATATTCAGTAGCGATGATCAGGTCCAAATCAGCTTCTTCCAATTTCAATATCCTCTCTTTGCTCAGCTTTATATCCTTTAAAAAAGAAACTTTTTCCGGCTTGATAATATGTTTTTTTATTATCTCTTTTTTCATCTTCTTCGATGTGAAAGCGTTGGAAAGCACAAAACATCTCTTCGCTTCGATTCCCATCACTTTTTTCAGCAGTTCCATAAATCTATACTATTAGAATTATTTTATTCAATGCCTTCATTGTATCACATTTCAATACTCATTCCCGGAAATATCAATCCTCAAAAAGGTTTAGAAATTTTAGCTTCATCCACTGCAATCTTGCGAGAATCAATTATAGTTCTTAAGTGCTCTCTAAACGCATCCATAGATATGTTGCCCTGACGTGCATCCGAAAGAGCTAAGAAGCCATCTTCCTTGGTTAGGCCTAAACCAAGAGCCATTGCTCCCATGTTGAATCCGAGCTGAACCTTCAGCTCTTCTGATAGGTCGTCCCACTTCTCTACCTGTGTGAAGCGGAGCACCTGCTCACATGCATGTGTAACAAACTCTTTTTGTGTAATCATAATTTCCAAATTAATGATTATTCTAATATTATATCAAAAAAACCATGCATCAGAAATGCATGATTTTATTGGCGGAGAGGCAGGGATTTGAACCCTGGAACCCGATTAAAGGTTAACACGTTAGCAGTGTGCCGCTTTCGACCACTCAGCCACCTCTCCATATATATTTACTCGGCGATGCCTCGAACAAAAATCTGAGCCTGAGTGTTCGCCGGGGTTGCCTTTGCAACCCGTTGAATGTTCGCTTGCTCACATCCAACCCACTCAGCCACCTCTCCAATATTAGATCGTATTTATTCAATACTTCATTAAGAATATCAGATAATTTGTCTATTATCAAGAGCTAGAAAAAAATGCTTATTTTGCCTAAGAATAGGCACAAAAATAAGTAAAAATTCCTGATAAAACTCTCATTGACTTTAAATTCTCGCAGTGTTATAGTCTTTCCAGAGGTGATGATTTCAAATTAGTTTTATTTGAGAGCCTGATTAAGAAGTTGCTTTTGTAGCGAGATTTTCAAATTTTGAGTAGAATTTTTTTAAAATTTCAAGGTTTATATAAATATAGGCGAAGAAGTTTTAATAAAAATTATGCCAAAATTTGGAAATAGTAGCCAAAATGAACCTCTTAATCAGGCTCTAGATCGATAAGCTAGGCGTATAGTCACCAAAAATCTGAACCTGCCTGCGCGTTAAGCTGGGGCTGGTGAAGCTAGAAAGAGAGGTGACTATTACAAAATGGCTTATCAAGACAACGGAGGAAGACCACAAAGACAAATGTTCGATATTTCAGCAATGAATATCACATGTTCAGAGTGCAACACTCCTATAAACGAATTACCGTTCGAACCGACTAAAAAAGAAGATGGGACTCTTGGAAAACTTTTTTGCTACGAATGTAACAAAAAAAGAATGAAAGACAAACCTAGAAGAGGCGGATTNNGGATTTGGAGGAGGAAGAAGATTCTAACATTCCAAATTTATATAAAAAAATCTCGAGCAATCGAGATTTTTTTTGTTTGATTCCTAGGTATAGCACTTCCAGCATCGGCGCTAGCGACAAAATCACAGACAATCCTTCTCGAAATAGCGATGGCATGATTAGTCTGGAAGATACATTTGTCGCCTGTAACCGCACAAGATGCTTTTGAATATTCTTGGATTCCTTCTTTCTGCCAATAGAAGACATGCAAAGCTTCTCTGTTGATAATTCCAGCATTTAACCTTATAATAATATAATTATGGAAAATAACTTTTGGTTTAAATTGGATAGGCCTATCTTAGCCTTGGCTCCCATGGCTGGAATCACTGACAGTGCTTTCAGGGAGATTTGCATGCGTTATGGTGCAAATGTGGCTTATAGCGAGATGGCCAGTGTCAGCGCCCTGTTTTTTAAGCCGCAAAAGACTCTGGAACTGCTGAAATTCAACGCTCCAGAGCGCCCATACGTCGTCCAGCTTTTCGGAAAAGATCCGGAGCACTTCGCTAGAGCTGCCCAAATTGTGAGCTCCAAGATCAAGCCAGACGGCATAGATATCAATTTTGGCTGTCCAGCCAAAAAAGTTTTCGGCCATGGTTCGGGCTGCGCATTGATGCCGCAAATAGACTTGACGCGGAAAATAATTCATGCGGTATGCGAGAACACAGATCTGCCAGTTTCTATTAAAATTCGAGCTGGCATAAAAGATCTTACCGCCATTGAATTTATTGAAAAAATAAAAGATCTTCCCTTTTCCACTGTCATGGTGCATGGCCGCACCTACGAAGGCGGTTTTTCCGGAGAACTGAATTTTTCCATCGTAGAAGAAATCAAAAAAATTATTCAAGATAAAATTGTTCTCGCCAATGGCGGAATTCATCTTCCTCAAGATGGCATGGAAATTCTAAGAAAACATCCATTGATTGACGGGTTGGGATTGGCTCGCGGAGTTTGGGGAAAACCCTATCTTTTCTCTCAAATCAAAGAGCTTTATGAAACTGGAAGATTTACTGAATATGAATTTGATGGAATAAAAAAAATCGCCATTGAACATGCCGGACTGATTTGGAAATCCAAAGGAACGCTAGGAATGTTCGAAATACGAAAACATCTCTGTTGGTATACAAGAGGCTTTCCTAATGCCTCGGAACTTCGCCAAAAATTGGTTCAATCCCAAAGCGTTGAAGAGATCAAAGCTATTTTACAAGAAAAAAGTATGTTTATAACCCCTTAATAACTTGTGGTTGCCAGCTCAACCACTCGAGAGGTATAATTAAAAAACTAAAAAGCAGTTTTTTGATTCACTTCAACCACAAACTAAGAACTATAAACTACCAACCAATAATATGGCTAAAACTTCCAACGAAAATTTGAGAGTGCCGCCTCAGAACATTGATGCTGAACGCTCTGTTTTGGGCGCGCTGATGCTGGACAAGGATGCCATCATCAAAGTAGCCAATCTGGCCCGCATCGGAGATTTCTATAACGACCACCACAACATGATCTATGAAGCTATGATTGAGCTTTATGAAAAAAGAGATCCTATCGACGTTCTTTCCCTTTCCAACAGACTGGAAGAAAAAGGACAATTAGAAAAAATCGGTGGCTCAACTTATCTGACTTCACTTGTGAATTTTGTTCCATCCAGCTCCAATATCGCCCACTATGCCAAGGTAGTCCAAAAAAAATCCACCTTGAGAAAACTCATTCAATCAGCCAGTGAGATTGTAGAACTCGGTTATCGAGAGGATGAAGACGTAGAAAAGCTTCTAGATGAAGCCGAACAGAAACTTTTTGGAGTTTCCCAAAAATTCATCAAGCAAGATTTCGTACCTATCAAATCAATTTTGGAAGCTGCCTTTAATCGCATTGATGAACTCCATAAGGGCGATCACCAATTGCGCGGAGTTCCCAGCGGCTACCCCGATCTCGATAACATCTTGGCCGGCTTTCAAAAATCAGATCTGGTTATTTTAGCTGCTCGACCATCCATCGGAAAGACAACTTTCGCGCTTGATCTTGCCCGCCAAGTGGCTGTACAACAAAAAGTGCCGGTAGGAATTTTTTCGCTGGAAATGGGCTCCGATCAGCTCATCGACAGAATGCTGGCCGCACAATCCGGAGTTGATCTTTGGCGTTTGCGCACCGGAAGGCTCAAATCTGGAGATGGCGATGATGATTTCCAGCGAATCGGTGAAGCCATGGGAATTTTGAGCGATGCCCCGATTTTTATCGATGATGCCGGAAGCGCCAATGTAATGGAAATGCGCACTATGGCGCGCCGCCTCCAATCAGAACATAATGTAGGATTGATCATTATTGACTATTTGCAGCTTATGGAAGGTCGTTCCGGCGGCGGAGACAGCCGTGTTAATGAAATTTCCGAAATTTCCCGTGCTCTCAAGCAACTGGCTAGAGAATTAAATATTCCTATCATTGCCCTTTCTCAGCTATCTCGTGCCGTAGAATCTCGCAGTCCGCAGATTCCTAAATTGTCCGATCTCCGAGAATCAGGATCAATCGAGCAGGATGCTGACATAGTAATGTTTCTTTATAGAGAAGACCGCGAAAAACCCGACACTCCGAATAAAAATATTGTAGAAGTTCATATCGCTAAGCATAGAAACGGTCCTATCGGAAAAGTCTCCCTCTATTTTCAAGAAACATCCACCACCTTCAAATCACTAGAGCGTGTACATTCAGAAGAATAAATTTGATATTTAACTATATGTATCCAAAACCCTTAAAAAAACTTATAGACCATTTTTCTTCCCTGCCTTCAGTAGGTCCGAAGATGGCAGAAAGATTAGTTATTTATCTTTTCAAACAAAATCCGGAAAAAATAAATGACTTTGCAAAAAGCCTAGCCGAACTCAAAACAAGCCTTCGGTATTGCGAAAAATGCTTCAACTTGAGTGAACAAAATATTTGCTCAATTTGCTCTGATCCAAAACGTGATCAGACTACAATTTGCGTCGTAGAGGAGCCTCTGGACATTTTTGCTATCGAAAAAACCAAACAATTTTCCGGCCTCTACCATGTTCTTGGCGGAGTTCTGGAAAACCTCGCTCCGGGAAACACTCTGAAAATACCGGAACTGGAAAATCGCTTGAAAAATGAAAAAATCTCAGAAGTGATTATTGCTATGAATCCAACCACCGAAGGCGACGCGACAGGGCTCTACATAGCTCGCATGCTTAAAGATTATCCGGTGAAAATTACCCGCCTAGCTCGTGGACTATCCACCGGAGGAGACATTGAATATGCAGATGAAATAACTCTTGGATCAGCTATTATCAATCGAAGATAAAATCTATTGTGCGCTTAGCAGGAATCGAACCTGCGACCTTCTGGACCGCAACCAGACGCTCTATCCACTGAGCTATAAGCGCTTTTCTTCCGTCTATCCAGACTACTATATTCTAAACAATCTTTCAAGTGTTTCTACGATATTGTGCTCTTGTTTGATTTCTTCTATATTTTCCAGGAGAGCTTCTCTGATTTTAAGGGGATTTTCCTCGCCGATAGGAATATGCATATAGGGAGTGATCAAGCTGCGCATATGCAAACTAATGACCTTGGATCCATCTTCTTCATAAAAAATCCAAAAAGATTTTATCCGCTCGTATTCAAAAATTTCTTTTCCAGCAATTATTCCATCATGAGTTATCATAAAATCTAATGTCCTCGGCTCCTTATCTATATAGGTATACCCCACTAAGCCAATCAATATGAAAGTAATGGCCATTATAGGACTATTGGCATATATTGCATAAGCGATTATTGCCATCAAAATCAAAGCTAGATATAGATACCATCTTCTATCTTGCTCGCATACTTCAAATTCAGGAGCTTTCCAATGATGCAATGCATTCTTTGCATGTTTGGCTATGATTTTTCTTTCTGTTTCATAATCAATTCTTCTTCCTTCTTCATCCTCCCTTATTTCCTTTTCTTCCCTAATTTTATCTTGCAAAAAAAAGTCTTTCACTTGATCATCTTTTTTTTCGACCTTCTTTTCCCTAAAACCATCCATGTGCATATTTTTAATATCTTTAATAAGATTAATATCTATATGTTACCATATTTACATCCCTATAAAAAGTCTCCGCCTACTTTTTAAGCATCTTTTTGGGTTTACAAATCTATTTCTAGATGATATTATGGTTTGGTAAACAAAATATAAGGAAGAGTGCCCGAGTGGTTCGGATTCGAGTTAGCGAGAATTCGAAGGGTTGCAAAGGCAACCCAGGAACCGCGAAGGGCAACAGATTTTACAAATAAATAAGGAAGAGTGCCCGAGTGGTTTAAGGGAACAGTCTTGAAAACTGTCGTGGGTGAAAGTCCACCGTGAGTTCGAATCTCACCTCTTCCGCCACGTCGCTCGCGAGCGACGTGGCTTGCCAGATGATATTTTTCATTATCTTAAAGCAGGCCACGTAATCTCAGCGAAATAATATTTGCAATAAGAAGGCTTTTTTTAATAAAGCTTTTTTATTTTAACAAGCTTGTTTATATAATGTATATTTTATACATTTATTATGCCTTTGACTTTAGGGACTTTCCAGCTTTATACTTAATATATGATAACTCTTCAAACACAACTAAAAAACATATCGAAAATTACTCCTAAATATGCTGCAATTTTAGAAAAAATGGAACTTCGTACGGTGGAGAATTTTTTACTGTGCTTTCCTTTTCGCTATGATGATTTTTCTGAAATAGCCGAGATTTCCACAAGAAACATCAATAAAACCGTAACTGTAGAAGGAATAGTGATAAAAAAGAAGATTTCCCGCATTTTTAGAAGAAAGATGACTATTGCTGAAATAATCATAGAAGATGAAAATAAAATCCCCCTAAAAGCGGTCTGGTTCAACCAGCCTTTTGTTTTAGAATCTCTCCCGGAAGGAAGCTCGGTGCGCCTCAGCGGCAAACTGACCTTAAAAGGAAAGCATCTAAATATGTCCGCTCCCTCTTGGGAAAGAGCAGGACGAGAAGCTACCAACACTGGCTGCCTTGTTCCGATTTATAGCGAAACCAAAGGCATCACTTCTAAATGGATCCGCTGGCAAATCAAACCTCTTCTGGAAATGGCTAAGCAGATGCATGATCCTATCCCTTATGAAATTCGCGCTCGCCTTAATTTATATGATATCTACACAGCACTCGTTCAAATTCATTTTCCGGATTCCAAAGAAAAGCTCCTGCGCGCTCAAAAAAGATTTGCTTTTAGCGAAATGCTTCTTATCCAGCTCAAAACCTTGCAAGTAAAAAAGCAATGGGAAGCCAATAGTTCGCTCCAAATAAAATTTAACGAAAAGTTGATCAAAGAGTTTGTGGAAAAACTGCCTTTCAAACTAACTGGAGCACAGAGAAAGGCATCTTTTGAGATCTTGAAAGATTTGGAAAAACCTATTCCTATGAACCGTCTTCTAAACGGAGATGTCGGATCCGGAAAAACTGTGGTTGCAGCTATCGCCTCCCTGCAAGCAGCCAGTACCGGTCTTCAAGTAGCTATCCTAGCGCCTACCGAAGTTCTAGCCCGCCAGCACTATCTCTCACTTTCAGAGCTTCTAAAAAAACATTCATTGAATGTATCTCTGCTCACTAATTCATATCGAGAGATAAGCGCAGATAACCCTATTTTAAAAAGCAAAAAAACAAAAAGAAACGAATTGCTTTCCAAGATAAAATCCGGGGAGATTGATTTAGTCATAGGTACGCATGCAATCATCCAGAAGGATGTTATATTTAAAAATTTAGCTCTCATTATTATCGACGAGCAGCATCGTTTTGGAGTTGCACAACGCGCTTATCTGCAGCAGGAAACAATGAGTGTCAAAGATGGTCTGGGGAAAACCATCCCTCATCTTCTCACAATGACTGCCACTCCCATTCCCCGCACGCTTTCCATTGCCCTCTTCGGAAGCCTGGAAATTTCCCTTCTGGATGAAATGCCTAAAAATAGGAAAGAAATTATTACTAAAATTATTCCGCCTAAATTAAGACAAGAAGCCTATGATTTTATCCAAAAACAAATAGAATCCGGCCGACAAGTTTTTATCATCCTGCCATTGGTTGAAGATTCAAGAATTATGACGGAAATAAAAGCTGCTACCTCTGAGCATCAGAGACTGTCCGAAAAAGTTTTTCCCGCTCTAAACATCGGGCTTCTTCATGGCAAGCTCAAATCCAAAGAAAAAGAAGCTGTCATGCAGGATTTCAAAGACAAAAAAATTAATATCTTAGTCGCCACTTCCGTAGTGGAAGTCGGTATCGATATTCCTAATGCTTCCGTAATTGTCATTGAAGATGCTGAACGCTTCGGACTTTCCCAGCTCCACCAGTTTCGAGGCAGAGTCGGTCGCGGAGAACACCAATCCTATTGCTTTCTTTTCACCAATTCCAACACTCAAAAAGCGACGGAAAGGTTGCAAGCGATGGAAGACACGAATGACGGCTTTGAAATCTCCCAAAAAGATCTTCTTCTTCGCGGTCCGGGACAATTTTTCGGCACTTTGCAGTCAGGCATTCCTGATATTGCCATGCAAAATCTCACCAATGTAAAGCTTATCAAATTTGCCCGCGCTGAAGCGCAAAATATTCTTGACTTGGACCCGAAATTAAAAAAGCATCCGCTCCTAGCGAGTGCCCTTAAAAAATTCCAAGAAAAAATTCACTTGGAATAAAGATATTATTGCTTTCTGATTTTTTCCGTCACCCAAAATTCTCCGAAATATTTCTTGAGCAAGATTCGAGTTTGAGAATCCACCGCCGGAAGAGCTGAAAATAGAGCGACGATGGGAAACAAGGCATATTGGAAAAACATCAAAAAATATCTGGACCAATGGTATTTTTTAGGTTTTGGAGGAAGTGAAAGCATGGATAACGGAATAGAAACAAAAAGTCCCAAGAGCGAAATCTGCATCAAAACCTGAGTCATCAAGGGCAAGTTATGGGCTAAGACGCTTCCCCTAAAAATTTCTCCTCCCAAAGCCAAAGGAAGCCATCCCATGAAAGCTAAAAGAAAAGAAGTGGTCGCCCAAGAATAATGGCCTTCCAGCATTTCAAAAGCAATGCGCATTTTCATTTTTAATGGAATTTTTTTGTTAGGCAAAATAGCGCGCATAGTGACAGGAAAATTTTCAATTCCATAAGCCCATCTTCGATTTTGCTTATATTGATTCTTGATTGTCTTCCAATAAGTTTCTGCCAGCACCGCATCCAATGAGATCGGGAGATGGATCGGCTGAACCTCATATTCTCCGTCAAAATATGACAAACATTTCCAATAAATAATAGAGTCTTCACTGATCATGTTCACCGGCCAAAACCCCACCTTTACCAAAGTATCAAAAGATTCGCTATGTGAAGAAAAAGTCACCATTTCCCGACGCGTACTCTGGTAAAGGTGCCAGAAAGATGATCCTGTTACAATCATTCGCACTACCGCATTCGTATCCCACAAGGTATTGTGATAGACAGGGATGGGCTGATAGGCACGCTGCAGCCTTTTAGGGTTAGTGATAAAAGCATAAGTCAGAGCTCCAAAATATTCCTTATGAGCCACGCTATCGCAATCAAAATTGGAAAAAACCACTTTTTTATAATCAATATTTCTTTCATCCAAATAAACCATCAGTTCTTTGGCAGCATAACTCGCGTTAGAAGCTTTACACTTCATTTCTCCATCCGCTACTTTGTGAGTAGTGACAATGAAATCTCTAAAAATTCCGTCAAATTTTTTCTTTAAATATTCAACCTTAGACAATCTATTTTCAGGGTTTTCCCTCTCTTCCGTTCCTAAAACCACAATCATCTGACTCTTGGGAAAATTCGTATCAGCCAAAGATTGGATGGCCGGCTCTATGACGTCAGCCGGCTCATTGGCGGTTGGCAAAAAAACAATATGCACTACGCTCCTCCAGTCCCAAATTTCGCCAGCGATAGGAATGAGTTTTTTAACTTCTTTGCTGAATCTTTTTTCTTCCTTTATTTGATTTTTTACAATCGATCTGTTTTTCCAATCAAAAAAATAAATTTCTTTTAAAGATTTTTTCATGCTCATGATTCTATCTTTCAATTGCTCGCTATATTTTTCCGGATGAGCAATATTCTGGCACCTGTCCCACCAATCAATATTTTTTCCTTTTTTCATTTTCAAATAAGCCTTGACAGAATAGTGAGTAATAAAAATAACGCGTAAAATCCAATAAACATCAAATACAATGATAGCAATTGCAGCTACTACGGGCAATTTCCAGGAAAACACTACCATTAATACAAAAGTTGTCCAGGTCATAGTGCCTGGGATTATTTCAAAAAAACGCTGTGCTCGGCGTTCTTTTGGCTCCGTTGTTTTTGGATTGGGAAAATTATACATAGTTTTAATTTCACTATATAGAATATAATTTTATGCTTAAAAAGTCAACCTAAAATTGATAATGCCGCTTATTGCATTCCCAAAGCATCTTAAATGAGTAAATTATTGCCGCATACTCACTTATACAAAGAAAAATTACCCTCGCCTATCTGCTTTTTCATGCTTTCCCCCACTGCTGAATCCCGCATGATTCTCTCTAATAGCTGTTTGCGATTTTTTCCATCATCCAAGATCAAATCTCCTTTTTCTCTTTTATATAACGGCATTAAAGAGAAATCTATCTTATCTGCCGAAAAAGAAGCAGCCACCAATAATTCATTTTTCACATCTTCAGAAAAATATTGATCAAAGACAAAATTTCCCAAAGAATAAAAAATAGCTTTATTCCTATAGATTTCAATTGGTTGCACCACGTGAGGATGGCTGCCTATGATCAAATCAGCCCCATTGTCCACAAACATGTGCGCTATATTTTTCTGTTCTTGGGACGGCGTCAAGCTATATTCATCTCCCCAGTGAGCATAGACAAGCACAAAATCGTTTCTGCCTCTGGCTTCCCCGATTTTCTCTCTTATCTTTTCCGCTTTTATTCTGGAAAATTTATTATAATTTACTAGGGCGATTTTTAGGCCATTGATTTTCTTTTCTATATAAATATTACTCTCTTCAAGCGGGTGGCCGAAATAACCTAATTTATTTTCATGTAAAAAATCTATTGTTTCCCCAGCGCCCGCTGCATCAAAATTGAAAATATGATTATTTCCTATATTTACCAAGCTTATCTTGTTATAACTTAAAAATTTTTTCGTACTATCCCTATCAAAAGTGAATTTAAAGTGGTTTTTCTCTTGCATCTCAGTTTCCATAGAAACGGATTGATTGCTCGTAACCGGCCCCTCCAAATTAACTACATTCAAATCCTGAGCCAGAAATAAATCATTAAAATTTTTGGTAAAATGTTCTACCCCGCTTTTTTGAATGATTGTCCGATTATACCTATCCAACATCAAATCACCGGCAAAAAGAATTTTTACCGACTGGCTGCTTTTTTCGTTTTCAGCAATTTCTTTAGTGATGGCAATCTCTGACTGAAAAATTTTTCCTTCAATCTGATTATTTTTACCAAAAAAAATCACCAGCATAAATAAGGCTGCCGGCAATAACCCTAAAAACAAAATTCTATATTTCATTTTGTCTACTTAATTTATTCACCTACTTATCGTACCTCAATAGTACGTCAAGACAACCATAAAGACAAACAAAAAAATCCCCCTCAGAGAGACTTTTTGTTCTTTGTACCGCCAAGGGGATTTTCGTCCTCGTCGCGGCGACTCGTAGCCCTGGGCAGCGCTGAATGCTCCTGTGGTCGCATTCATCGGCGTTCGTCTTCGTCGCGGCGACTCGCCTCACTCCTGCCCGTTCGAATCCCCTTGGCGGAAAAACTTAAAAATCCTCAAAAAGAGGATTCCTAAATTTTTTGTACCGCCAAGGGGATTCGAACCCCTGATTTCCAGGATGAAAACCTGGCGTCCTGGACCGGGCTAGACGATGGCGGCATATTTTTTGGATAACAGTAAGAATAATAGCACAAATTAAAAATAAATCAAGTCCCAATGAAAAAATAAGTTTTTTTTGCTAAAAAATATTGTTTTTTTCTACCAAAAAACAGCTAGTAACACTTGATTATATCCGCATAAAATATGTGATTTTTCCCTCTTTTTTCCTTGCCCATAGCTCTAAGCATTTTTCCTTTTTCACAACTGTTTCCATCAAAAATTTTTGCATCTTCAAGAATTAATTTCCAATCTATGCCCCCTGCCTCTCTAACAATCGCTTCCTGGTCCGAAAACTCCATCACTTCCCCCAAGACAATCTCTTTTCCCGGTGCCTTGTTTTTTGAATAAGAACTTAACACTTCTTCTATTCCGTTTAATAAAAAAAATGAACTCAGCGCTAGAGTTATAACTAAAAGAAAAAATAGCGCCATGTTGGAATTCATGCTTATGCCGTAGGACAAATCAAATTTATGTATCAAAAAATTAGCCAACAAGATGCTAATAATGAACAGGACGATATAATCATATGGAAGCGAAGTTAAGAAATTATCCAAACCGACCCAGCCGAAAAAAAGAAAGTCAGTGGCTTTTGTTTTTTTGAGGAAGTAAAATAAACTGTTGAGAGCTATTGCTCCAAAAACAATAAAAAAAGCCAGCAAACTTTCCAAGCCGGCCTTTCTAATAATAAAAAAGAAACAAGGCTTCATCTTAATATTCCTTTCTTTGATTTTCTGCATCACTTCATCTTTCACTATACGCATATTGATTGTCTGATATATAATCTTATTTTAAATTAAATTTTTTCCTATTTTTTTCCACCTCCTTATTCATTTTCTTCTTTGCCCTATTTATAAGCGTTCCTACAGTATTAATCGGTTTTTGCAAAATTTCACTTATTTCTTCGTATGATTTTTCCGAATAGTATCTCAAAAGCAAGACTTGCTTGTATTTAAACGGCAACTTGTTTATTACTTGATCCACTTCATTTATGATTTCTTTTCGGAGCCATGCCTTATCTGCGCCTTCCTCTGTTTCACTGGTCATTAATTTGTCCCGAGTGCTCACCACATCTTCCCAGGAAATAAACCTTCTTAATGATTTTCTTTTAAGATGGTTTATTGCTTCATTATGAGCTATCCTATAAATCCAGGAAGAAAATTTCCTTTCTATATCATAACTGTTCATGTTGCGGAAAGCCTTAATAAAAACATCCTGCAATAAATCTTGAGCCTCCTCTTGGTTTCCTATAAGACGGTATAAATAAGCGAATAACTTTCCTTGATATCTTTCTATGACTATTCCGAATAAATCAGTTTTTCCTTTCTGCACCTTAAAAACAAGATCATTGTCAGATAATAGAGAATAATCTTTTTTCAAAATGTCGTCTTCATGAAATATCTTTTTTTCTTCTACCATATTATTACCTTAATATTAGAATAATATTTCAATTTGTCGAAAAGTTTACAATAACATACAATATAATGTATAATCCTATAGTTTATTCCCTTAGTCAAATTAAATTGATTATTTGCTTTTAATAAAAATATGAAAATCTTAGGCATTGAAACCTCTTGCGATGAAACAGCCGCTTCTATAATAGAAATTGATGAAAAAATTGGCTATATAAAGCCACTGTCCAATGTAATATCTTCCCAAATAAAGCTTCATAGCTCCTGGGGAGGAGTTGTTCCAAATTTAGCCGCAAGAGAACACATAAAAAATATTTTTCCCGTTATTGAAGAATGCTTAAAAAAATCAAAGACTCCCATAAGGGATATCGATTTGATGGCAGTTACTCGCGGGCCAGGACTTATCCCTGCTCTTTTGA
Source organism: Candidatus Moraniibacteriota bacterium (assembly GCA_003543115.1). Taxonomy (GTDB): domain Bacteria; phylum Patescibacteriota; class Minisyncoccia; order Moranbacterales; family UBA2206; genus UBA8518. Next base: position 15,393 of record DPJH01000031.1, on the reverse strand, counting down.
TTGGAACCACTGGCGCCAAAACCCTTTCCTATGTCTGGAAAAAACCTCTTGTTGGAATTCATCATATAGAAGGCCATATTTACAGCAACTTTATAAACAAGAACCTAAATGAGATTGCCTTCCCCATTTTATGCCTAGTGGTTTCAGGAGGACATACACAGCTTGTTTTAATGAAAAAACATTTAAACTATGAAGTGGTCGGGCAAACCCAGGATGATGCCGCAGGAGAAGCTTTTGACAAGGTGGCTCGAATTCTTGGACTCGGATATCCGGGAGGTCCAATAATTTCTAAAATGGCTTCTGAATTCCAAAAAGAAAAAGCCAAATATAAAATCGACTTTCCCCGCCCGATGATAAATAGCAATGATCTTAATTTTTCTTTTTCTGGCCTAAAAACAGCGGTTTTATATTACGTTAAAAAAAATGAAAGCTTCTTGCAAGATAAGGATTTCGTCAAAGAAGTGTGTTATGAGTTTCAACAAGCCGTTTTGGATGTTCTTATTGAAAAAACTATCAAAGCCGCCAATATTTATCACCCGAAAACTATTCTTTTGGCTGGCGGTGTCAGTGCCAATACTCAATTGCAATCCCAACTTCATAGGTCTGTCCAAGAAAATATGCCTTCTGCAAAATTTTCTTTCCCGGAGCTTGCCTTCCAGCTTGATAATGCCGGAATGATTGCCACAGCCGCTTTTTTCCGCTATCGTCAAGAAAATAAAAAAGAAAACTTCTTATCCGGATGGAAAAAAATGGACACCAGAGCTGCTCTAAATTTAGACACAAAAAAATGAAATTTATAAAATTTTTTATTTTAGGAGCATTAGCCGCTTTAGGAGCCCTGACTTGTGAACTTGTGCTGTCTTCCTTATTGTCTATTTTATTCAATGTTAATATAGAAAAAGATTATTTAAGCAAGATAACTTTTTTTCTTATAATCGTAGTCATAATAGAAGAACTTTTTAAGCTTGCTCTTCTGGCAAAACTCTTTTCATCTATCGAAAAAAGTTCATCTAAGTTTATTCTGAGTATATTTTTTGGAGGAGGATTTGCATTTATTGAAGTTTATTTAAAACTAATTTCCCTTTCGATATCTAACATCTTTTCATTCCCTTTTTTAGGAGTATTTTTAATCCACATCATCACTAGTGGAATAATTGGCTATTTTCTCATAAAAAAATCCTATTCTATTTTATCAGCCATTCAAGCGCTTTTGATCTCCTCACTTTTTCATTTAACTTATAACTTATTAGTTATTTATAATCAAGACGCAATATTTGCTTATATATATCTTTTTTCAATTTCAATTTTTCTTTTTATCCTAAAAATAAACTTGCAAAATAAAAGCTATTCCACTATAATTAAAACCAGATAATAAAAAATAACATATACAAAAAAAATGATTAAAGTAAAACGTTCTTTTTTAGAAAAACTTACAGGTTCAAGCCGAATTGATGAAATCAATGAGGAATTTGAAACTCCCAATAGGCCTCTGGCTAAGATATACGAAGAGGAAGAGGAAGGAGCGGAAATGTTTATTAATTCATCAAACACAAGAAATATGCAACAAGAAGAAAATATTATTCCTACCAACAGCGATGATAGCGAAGGCCAGCTTACAATCGATGTCTACCAGACTGAAAATGATATCGTCATCAAATCTACTATAGCCGGCGTGAAGCCGGAAGATCTGGATGTAAGCATCAATAGCGACATGGTCAGCATTCGAGGAGAAAGAAAAAACGAAGAAATAGTCAATGAAGAAAATTATTATTATCAAGAATGTTATTGGGGGAATTTTTCCCGTTCAGTCATTTTGCCGGTTGACGTTTTGGCTGAAAAAGCTGAGGCTGCTATGAAAAATGGGATTCTCACCATTAGACTGCCTAAAGCCGACAATACTAAAACCAAGAAAATTCAAGTACGAGGGTTCTAAAGATCGATATCGTATCATAAAAAAGTGTTTAGCCTCACAGCTAAACACTTTTTCTTGTTAAAAATATATTTGATTTTATAGCATTTTTAGGTTATTGTGGATACATGAAGAATCTAATGAAAATTATAGTCTTTTTTTGTTTGTTTGCAATCAACGCTCCTTTTTCTTATGGAAAAGAAAGCACCACTTCAATTTTGCCCCTGGAAACAGGCATTTCAACAATAGATAATGATGTTAACTTAAAAATCAAGGATAACACCTACAAACTCACCAAAGAAGAAATTAAAGACTGGCTCATAGAAAATAACGACCTTAGATTTAATCCCCGCTATTCATCTGAAATAGAAAATATAAACGTTTGCAATTATAAAAAATCCATCGTATGCAAGCTATCCGTAACCACTCAAGATAGATTTCATATTCAAAAATCATCTTCTTTTTCCTTGAATACCGATTTGGTAAAAAAATATATCCAAACACTTTCCAAAAAAACAGACAAGGATCCCATCAATGCCACTTTTGATCTGCAAGATGGCAAGATATCCGTTTTTTCTATGGATGAAAAAGGAATTGAGCTGGATCAGGCAGAAAGTTCAGAACTTTTAATTAAATATATAACTGAAGGGAAACAAACAGAAAACCTTGAACTTTCCTATAAAGAAAATTCTCCAGATATTTCCATAAATTCCATAAACAATCTAGGGATAACTTCACTCATCGGAGAAGGCCGTTCAAATTTTAGAGGCTCTCCAAAAAATAGAATTTTCAATATTAAAGCTGCAACGAAAAGATTTCATGGGGTTCTCATAAAACCTGGTGAAGAATTTTCCTTTGTTAAAATTCTTGGAGAAGTCGATGGCGACCATGGATATCTTCCAGAGCTTGTGATTAAAAATGATAAAACGGAACCTGAATTCGGAGGGGGGATTTGCCAAGTTTCTACCACTGCCTTTCGTGCAGCTATTTATAGCGGACTTAAAATAACTGCCAGAAGAAACCACGCCTATCCCGTGAGTTACTATAATCCTCAAGGAATGGATTCTACGATATATATACCGAGGCCTGATTTGCGATTTGTCAATGACACGCCCGGGCACATCCTTATTCAAACTGAAATTGTCGGTACGGAACTCATATTTAAATTTTTTGGAACTAGTGATGGAAGGCAAGTTTCCATAGACGGACCCCATATATTGGAAAAAAAACCGGATGGTTCAATGAAAACCACTTTTTCACAAAAAGTTACCGATAAAAACAATGATCTTATCAGGGAAGATGTTTTCAAAAGCTCCTACGATTCACCAAGCAAATATCCTCATCCCGGAGACAAACTGACTCAAAAACCAAAAAATTGGTCGAAAGGAGAATGGGAGAGATATTTAAAAGAAAATACAAAACCCTAGCCGAAAATGTTGACTGAATGAGCTTTTCCTGTTACTATGGCTACATTGCCTAAAGGCAATATTTTCAATATATAATATCATACAAAAAGCACCCATAGCTCAGTTGGTAGAGCAGCTCCCTCTTAAGGAGATGGTCGTAGGTTCGACCCCTACTGGGTGCACCATACAAAATAAAATATCAAAGATTAAATATCAAAAAAATAATGGATTATAGACTTTTTGATTTTTTATATTTTATTGATTTGAAAAAGCGCCGGTAGCTCAGTGGATAGAGCAGTAGCCTTCTAAGCTATTGGTCGCAGGTTCGATTCCTGCCCGGCGCACATAAAAGAAAAAGGAAGTCTTCAGAGTGGCGGTCATAGTTCAGTGGTAGAACACCAGTTTGTGGCACTGGCTATCTGGGTTCGATTCCCAGTGATCGCCCCCCTGCAGATTTCTTTGGAAATAAGCCATATGCGCCCTTAGCTCAATGGATAGAGTGCCTGGCTTCGAACCAGTAGGTTGGGGGTTCGAATCCCTCAGGGCGCACTAGAAAGTAGCTTACAAAAAACTGCTCGAGCAGTTTTTTGTTTTCTATACCATAAGAAATATCCGACTAAAAAATAACCTTTTTATTAACAATGTCACAAAAAATCGCCTGGGAAAGAGAATACAAAAATCCACTTTTCATAACCAAGGGGAATAAACCTCAAGGATGCCTGTTGCGATTCTTGAAATTCTACAAAAAAGACAGTGCAAACTCCGTTACAAGGCTCAACATCCTTGATCTGGGAAGCGGCACGGGAAGAAATACAAATTATTTAGCCAGTCTTGGCAATAACGTGTTTGGATTGGAAATATCTCCCACTGCCATCAATATTGCTCGAAAAAATCCTGGAGATAAGGCATTTTTTTTTGAACAAAGCATTGGCGAAAAGTACAACTTCCGGGACAATTTTTTTGACATCATTCTTGATATAACTTCATCTAACGCCTTAACGGAAGAAGAGCGAGAAATATATCTTAAAGAATCATTCAGAGTGCTTAAAAAAAATGGATATTTTTTTGTCAGAGCCCTAAGAAAAGATAATGATAAAAATGCAAAAAAGCTTATAAAAAATTTTCCAGGAAAAGAAAAAGACACCTATATTATGCCAAAAAGCAATCTTATTGAGAGAGTTTTTTCCAAAGAAGATTTCATTGATACTTATCAAAAATTCTTTACTCCTCTAGAAATTATAAAAAAAAGCGGTTATGTTAATTTTGATAACCAGCCATACAAAAGAAACTATTGGGTTGCTTACTTTAAAAAATAAACTTTTTTATTGACATTTCCTATCTTACTTTTTTTTCATCACCCTTCATGTCATCATCCTTGGCGACGCTTTCTTCATTTGCATTTTTTGCTCTTAGCCTAAAAAAGTCTTCCGCATCATCCATATTTTTTTCATACTCCCCCTTTCTTCTTTCAATGTCTTCCAATACCTTCTCGAATTTTACCCTATTTAAGTTTGTTCCGGCATTCTTATTATTCATATAATCTTGCTTTTTTACTTCATCCCACTCATAACTGTACACGTTTTGATACCACACATGGATACAGTATCCTAAAAATAAAATTCCAATAAATAGCAATACGATTGAAGATTTATGCACCACAAATCCGGCTATCTTAGCATACAGATCTTTGTAGTTTAGGTTTAATTTTATTTCTAATTTTTTCATTTCTTAATATAAACTACTATGTCCAAAATACTGTTTAAGGCTTCATTTTTAACTTCATTCTCTTTATTGGAAGATTTTGCACCTTCATCTATTGAAATCTTTTCTATTCTAATAGATAGAATATTTACATACTTTTTATAATTCTCTACTTTATGGATAAAATTTATTAAACTTTGATAATTTCCTTCAAGTGCAACCTGCATAGATAAGAAATTATTATAAGCCAATTTGCTCTTAATGTCGGCGTTCTCTGTTTTTTTGTTTTTTGATTCATCTTTTGCTGATTCCTGAATTTTAAATTCAACTTTGTTGTTTGTTTCCTCCGCCAAGGCTTCCAAGCCCTTAATAAATTCCACCTCCTGGGATGGTTCCATTAGGACGTTTAGATTCTCTTCATTTTCTTTATATTTTTGATAATCTTTTTCAATGACAGGAACCGTCATTATTTTCTTCTTAGTAATATCTTGATCAATTTTTTCTTGTTGGATTTCGCTAGCTTTACCGTTGATTTTTCCCTTTAAAGGAATTATGAGAAAATAGAAAAATAGACCCGCTAAAATGAGATAGATAGATGTTATCAGGATTATTTTATTTTTATTCAAAAAATCTTTCATTTATTTTTAACACACTCTTCTTTTATATTAAATTCTATCTGGAAATCGATATTATCCTTAGAAACCAGGCTCGATAGGGGCAAATTAATATCTGTAAAGCAACTTTCTTTCGAAAAACTATCTTTCATATTTATAAGATCATCTCGTGTTTTTGCAGTTCCGGCCAGCAACACGCGATAATTTTTAGTAGCCATTCTGGATATGCTGATTTCTGGTTCGATAGAGCCACTCAGCTTCACAAATAAATTTGACCAATATAGCTGATCTTTTTGAATTGACTCATTCGTAGTAATTTGCTTATTAGCAGTCTTAAAATCATCGTTAAATTTAGAAATTTTTTCAAATTCATCTTTTCCTTTCCCGCTGACAATTTCGCTCTTTTGAGTCTCCAAATTAAATAATAATAGCTGATAAATGCTTAAAATTAACAGCAGAAAAATTATCATAATCACAGATAATCCGAATTCCCATTGCAAAACTCTCCTCAGCCTATTGGATGAGACTATCTCCTTTTTTCTTTTATCCGGAATAATATTTAATTTAATCTCCATATTTTTTTCCTCTTATGGCAAGCCCGATTGCCGTAGCATAGCGCACTGATGTTTCTGCGTTAATTGGCGGCAGATCTTGCTTAAGATTCAGATTGACCCATGGATTGCCGACAACCACATCTTTATTTATTTTTTCCGTTAAAAATTCTGACATTCCCTTCATATTTGACCCTCCTCCGCATAAAATAATTTTTGTTATTTCCCTTGAGTCATTGGACATCTCCCCATAAAAATTAATAGTTTTTAAAATCTCAGTCACCAAGTTTTCAAGAAGCGATTCTACGGCTTTGAATATAGGATTTCTTTTGCTTGAATTTTCTATTCCGTTATTGACCTTTGCCTCTTCAGCTTCTTCAAATGTCAATTTTAAGGCTTTGCATATGGCATCATTCATACATTCAGAAGAAAACGGTATGCTTGAAGTGAAATATGGTACCAAACCTTCTGCGATAATGAAACTTGTTCTTCGAGCGCCAAGATCAACTATGAGAGATATGTTTCCGGCTTGAACATTGCTTTCTACTAAACTGCGGATGCTGGCAATTGATTCCACTTCCAAGCCATAGACTTCTAGGCCGGCCATAGTCAAAACATTCATCCAATCATCCACGATTTCTCGAGACACAGCCGCTGTTAAAACTCTTTGAACATCCTTGCTTTCATCAATATTTTCAATAAATTGCCAATCGAAATACACTTCTGAAACGGCCATGGGCATATTAGCTTCCATCTCCCATTTGACTGCCTCCTTAGCTTCATCCTTACTCATTTTAGGAATGTTTATTATGCGTACAAAGGCCTTAGACTCGGGCAAAGAGCATATGACCTTATTGGAATTTATTTTTTTTGAGGTAGGCAGGTTCAAAGCCTCTTTTATCGCTTTTAAAACATTTTCCTTGTTCACTATTCTTCCATCTTCAATGTTTCCAGCTGCAATATCAACAGAACCGTAGCCTCTCACATAGTCTTTTCCTCCATCAGGCTCAATTTGAAAAACTTTAATCGAAAGATCGCTTAAATCCAATCCGAATATTTTTGGATCAAAGTTTATTATTTTTTTTGTAAGAAAGCTCATGGGCAAGTTTTAATATTTGTTAATATATTATGATTTTAACATATTAACATTTTTTTTAAAATGATCGTGTGCATCCACAACGCATCAAATATTGCTGCGCTCAATATAATTTACAGTTCATCCCAAAGATCAATAACATATTCTGTTCCAGTCGGAAAATACGGGGGTGGATAATATAGCAAGTTATTATCAAAATTTAAAATGCGCGTGTCGTAGCCAGTTCCATTCGTGTAGGCAAAACCGTAGCGCAAATCAGTCGCCATAGAACCATTGATGGTTATCGTACCCTTGTGATCCTCACAAGCTTGCGAATTGCAAAACATGGGAGTATATTTGCCCCTTCCTACCCTGCCTGATTGTGCCATCAGCGCCGCATCAATAGTCAGATTATCCAAACTATTTTTAATAATCTCTATATCCTGCTGAGCTATGATACCAATAATGTCCTTACCATCAAAGTTGGTATATAGCAAATTATCCATGCCCAAAAAAACACTGGCTTTTGCTCCTCCGACAAGGTTAGCTGCAACAAATGAAATGCGGCGATTATTTATCTTTCCTTCTAGCCATAAATTGTTTTCTACGAATACAAGGCTGTCACCTTGAATCGGAACATTATTTAAGATACAATCTTCTCTAGTAATGGAATAATTTGCATTATTGTAGCCAGTAACCGTGCTTACTGTCATTCTGTCTCCATTGATAATAATATGCCTTCCTAAATTAGTCCTATTTCCGCATTTATTATTACCATAATATATGCCATGTCCAGGAGTCTGCGCTTCAGTTTTCATATAATTCAAATCAGATACGATACCGTTAAAATCCACTGTAGGCATGGGAAATTTGCGACCAGCCAGAAAAATATCCGATCTGATCGGTACTGTCGAAGGAGGAGCCTCCGCTGAAACAAAAGAATTTCCAACGCTGGTTTGCGGAGGGGGGCTGACATGGGTGTGCACTCCAAATTCAACATTCCCATTGTGATCCGGATCGTCATATGAATCCAATGAGCTGCTGACAATATTATGTGCGATACCGTCAAAGCGTATGCCTCCATTGGAATGAATCTTTCCGTAAACATGGGTGTTTTCTCCAAATCTCATAATATCATTGGCAACTACGGCATACTCGCTCCAGGAAGATCTTCTGAATCTGGCTTGTACCACCCTCTTTGCATCAGGCTCTTTATATGTCCAACCTGTCGACTTGACCATCAAAATCGTCGAATGTGCGTCCGGCTTTTGCACCTCAATCCTATATTTTCCGATAGCTCCTCCCTCCGGATCAAAAAATTCCGCTTCGTATGGCTCTTCAATCCCATATGCCGTTCCGCTATTCCAAAAATCTTTGATTTGTTGGACTGTCCTTCCTGAAACCTGATGAGCTAAATACCATCGATAAAAATATAAACCGGACTCAGCCACCTGGAAGGCCTGTTCCCTGTCTTTTTTGTAAATGCTAAATTTCAATTGTGAAGTGATATATTGCAAAAGAGACGTCAAAATAACAGCGACAACTGCCATCATAATCAGAGCATAGGCTAGGGCGGAACCTTTTTTACTGTAGAAATATTTACTCCGGGAACAAGCTACTTTTTTTACATTTTTTTCAGTCATAATTTTCATTTTATTTGATTTGATAATAATCATTAAGATTTCTAATTTCCACAAATGATTGGGTTTCGATATTTTCCGGACCCCTTCCTGGATCAATATTTATTTTCAATAATACCTTAACCAAACGCACATCTGAGATATCCAGCGGCATAACCATGGGATTATTTATCTGATCTGAAGGATATTTAGAATTGTAATAATAGAAAACCGGTTCGCTGGAAGCATTTACTATATTGTCAGCCAATATTAGTGTTTCTTGGTCGCCTACCGGATAAGTTTTTGGAATCCCAATTGTCGGGACTGTCGCTCCCATTTTTAATTGTCCATTTTCTAAATAAAAATGCAACCTTTCAGTAATTCCGTCTCGATTATAATCAGAAAAAACAATTAATTCATTATCGCCAGCAGATTGAATAGGATACGATCCATCATCGCCTTGCCTTGCTTTTCGCAAATAATTCACTACCTTATTTACCCCCTGAGAAACAGTATGAGATGCTTGCCCCATTTCAAATGAGTATGAATTAACTTTCCAACTTCTCAAAAACAGCGCAGTAAAACCAGCCATAGACATGGTAAAAATAGCAATCGAGACCATTACTTCGATCAAACCCATTCCTAAATATTTTTTTCGTTGCTTCATCAGATAATTATAGAGCTGTTAATTTAATTTCTTTCAGGATTAATTTATCAATAGTTATATTTTCTTCTGTAAAATCATTGTAGCCAGGAGCGGTGACTTTCAGGCTATAAGTTCCCAATACCAGCGGAGAATTGGCTTGGGGAAAGAAAGCTGATCCATCCGCTTTTGTTTCTATTTCTTCACTATATCCATCTGCATTGGAAAGCACAACCCTTGCATTGGACACGAGAGCATCATCAAGACTGTTCTTAATAGCAGCTAGAAGCGAAATCATATCTTCCTTGGCATATTTGATTTTCACTTCTCTCGTAGTATCGCCTGGAGATAAAATAAAAGAATACATATTTTTCTGACTATCATATTGGGTGAAATGGCTATTGCTTACCAAGATGTATCCGATTGGAGCACCGGTAGGGGTAATAAAAATTTGTCCTGGACTGATTTCATTGAATTCTTTTTCTCCTTGCGCATCGGTAGTCACATCCGACTTTAAGTTATATTCCGGAGCAACTGGAGATTGCAACAAATCAAATCCCAGTATTCTTCCTCCCTCCACATGAAAGCCGACTCCTGGCAAAACTCCGCCTAGCGAATCCTCGCAAACAATTTTAAGTCCAGCCAGCTTATCTTGGATCATGCTCTTGACATTAAGCATTCCGCCCACTACAGAAGCGGGTGTATCAGTAACAGCATAAGCAACGGACAATGGATCAATGGTATTAACTGTTTCATAGTCGTCTTTAGAAACAGCAATATAATACCCTTGGATTGATTGTCTGGCTCCTGGCAATATAAGATTTCCGGTGTCATCAGTCATAGCAGTAACATCCACATTAGGACTGATTGAATTGTTAACCACATGCACTGAAGTTTGTGGAATACCTATTCCTTGGCTGTTTATAACATTAATCGAAAGCACCCCTCCTCCAGCTACATTCTGCTCCACTCCAGGAGGAACAAACCTGCTTACAAGTGACACAGAACTCTTTTTTCCTTTTGGCCCTATCCAAGAAATAGTTACCTTAGCTCTTTTGTAATCCAGATCAGACGGGCTTATTCCATCAAAAGGATCGTCCATATATTGGATAAAAGTCTTGACATTGTATGTTTTTCCCCCAGAATGTATATTTTCCTCTGATGGGATCAATCCTCCAGGAACGCCATTCATAGTTCCCACATCTTCATATTTAAGATTCCTCATTATTTCCATCCTCTCATTAGCCAAAGAAACTGCCGCTAATCTGTTTTTAGATTCAAAAATATAATTTATTCCTAAGGTAAAAACCGAATAGAATGTCATAGTAATCACAGCAAACACAAATAAGACTGTCAAAGCCTCTATGATAGTAAAACCTTTATTAAATTTTCCCTGATTCTTTATTTTCATTTTTTATTTTATATTTTCCAGCACTCCATACATTGGCTGCAATATTGAGATTGCAAAAAACCCCACTACCACTCCCATAACCAACATTAAAACCGGTTCAATAATAGAAGAAAGATTTTTAGTCAGCTGGTCAACATCTTGTTCATAAAATTCAGCCAGTTTCCCTAGAATTTCCTCCGTCTTCCCTGTTTCCTCACCCACTTCAATCATTTGCGGAACCAAGATCGGAAAAACTTTTTTTTCTTCAAATATAACTTTGCTTAGATTCACTCCTTTTTGCACATCAGAAATGGCGTGAATAAAAGCTTTTTTATAATAATAATTAGTAATAGTTCTGGAAAGTATCTGCAAAGATTCAACCACCGAAACTCCACTGCGCAAAAGCGAACTATAAATCCTGGCAAATCTAGCACAGTTTACTTTTATCACAATATTCTTGATAACTGGAAGATTGAGCACAAAAATTCCCATAGATTTTTTTCCGATATCGGTGGTCATCATAAATTTCGCAAAAATTCCTAAAACAGGAATGCCCAGGATAAACAAATACCATTGTTCTTTCATGGCGTTGCTGGTAGAAATAATAAATTGAGTGGAAGCTGGCAATGTCGCATTTAGGTCTTTGAAAACGCTAGTTATTTGAGGAACTACATATACCATCATAACCACTCCTACCAGTCCCATAGCCACCACAATCACAGCTGGATATACAAGAGCCCCCCTAACTTTTCTAATCAAAGCATTGTCCTTTTCCAATTGATCTGACAAAATTCCCAAAACTTCCTCTAAATTTCCACTTATCTCGCCTACTCTTATCATGTTGGTAAAAAGCTCATCAAAAATATTAGGAAACTTTACCAAGCTGTCAGCAAAACTAGTCCCTGTCTGAATATCATCGCAAATGCTCTGTAAAACATCGATGAGTTTCTTGTTTCTTGTCTGCATAGTGATGTTTTGCAACGATTTTGACAATGGCAATCCTGAAGATATCATCACGCTAAGATTTCTGGCAAACATCATTTTTTCTTTTATCGGTATTCCAAAAAATCTATCCAAAAATTTTATATCGACATTCAAACTTTTTTCTTCACTCATCTCCTTAAAAGATGTCAAAACAAAACCTTCCAGGCGAAGTTGCTCCACCAGCTCTCTCTCATCTTTTATTTTTGCCTGGCCGCTTTTCGTTTCTCCAGAAAAACTTTTTGCAGTATAAAATACTTCCATAAATTAATTTAGCAATATTATTATTTAATATATTTATTCCTTGGTTACTCTTAATATTTCTTCTATAGACGTAATGCCCGCCACTGCCTTTACAAACCCGTCTTCCACCATGGTCAGCATTCCTTTTGATTTGGCTTTGTTTTCCAGATCTTCCGTTGACGAATTTTGAGAAATCATTTTCTCGATTTCATTGTCCACTTCCAGAACCTCGTAGATGCCGCTTCTTCCCTTATACCCTTCTCCTCCGCATTGTTCACATCCGTTTGCTTTATGAAAAGTTATGTCTTTCCATAAAAATTTTTCTTTTACAAATCCTTTAGAAATATCATTGTTTTTCACTATGGCCAAAAGTGATTTCATGTCGTAGTTCTTATCCAAAGAATCTAAATCTTTTTCTGTCAATTTGTAGCTTTTCTTGCAATCAGAACAAAGCTTTCTCACTAAGCGCTGCGCGATAATGACGTTTACCGTAGAAGCTACCATAAAAGGCTCTGCACCCATATCTACGATTCTAGGAAGCGTTGCAGCGGCGCTATTGGTATGCAAAGTCGAAAGAACAAGATGGCCTGTCAAAGCGGCATGAATCGCCATTTCCAATGTTTCTTGATCTCTAATTTCTCCAACCATTATAATATCCGGATCCTGGCGCAAAAGAGATCTTAGTCCTGCTGCGAAAGTTAAGCCTACCTTGGTATGAATCTGGGTTTGATTGACCCTGTTCATTCTATATTCTACCGGATCTTCCACCGTACTTATATTTACCTCAGGAGTATTGAGAAGATCCATTACGGTGTACAAGGTTGTTGTTTTTCCTGATCCGGTAGGGCCGGTCACCAAAATCATTCCATTGGGCTTTTTTATCTGCCTATGCACAATTTCTAGAGCATTTCCGGTAAGTCCCATTTTTTCCAAGGTTAATCCTTTTGAAGTTTCATCCAAAAGACGCATTACTATTTTTTCTCCGTCAAAAATAGGCAGGATGCTGACACGAAAAGATATTTTCAGATCCTCTTTTTCTATCTTGAATCTTCCATCTTGAGGAATCCTATGCTCATCCAATTTCAGATTGGAAAGAACCTTTATTCTGGCAATTATTCCGTCTTTTACTTGTCTGGGAAGCGTCATGGCATCATGCAAGATGCCGTCTATACGGTACCGCACTCGAACTTCAACTTCATCCGGTTCAATATGGATGTCACTTGCTCCCTGTAAAATCGCATGCTTTATGAGAGTATCAACGATTCTAATGATCGGCAGCCCTTGAGCCACTTTTTCCAAATCTTCCTCTCCTTCTTCACCCACCTCAGTAGAATTTTTTTCAATAATATCTCCAAATTCAGCTTTTAAGCTTTTCTCATACTGCTTAAGGATTATATCGATACTTTCTTCTGATGTCAGGCAAATAATAATACGCAATCCAGTTTTTTTCTTGATAAAATCAATGGTTTGAATATCTTCAGGATTAAGCATAGCCACTTTGAGCTCTTGCCCATTTTTTTCAAACGCCACTATTTTATATTTCTTTGCAATTGGTTCCGGCACCATTTGCAAAATATCCGGCTCTATAATTTCTTTGGATAAATCAACAAAAGGCACGCCTAATATATATGCGCAAAGCTCCCTTAATTTAACCTCGCTAATAAGATTTTTTTCTGTCAATATTTCCCCCAGGCGCCTCTTTTCTTCTTGGGATTTTGCATAAGCTGCATCAAGATCGCCAATTCTTATCAAATCAGAATCTTTGATAAAATCATATAATTGTTTGTTTTCAATTCTCATTCTAATTTTTTTGTTTTTCTAAAGAATTTTTTAGATTCTAATTTTTAAGCACTCCTTTTATCTTATTCACAATGTCGCTCAAACTATAATTTGATTTCACTAAGTACATATTTATTCCTAAACTAAATGCTCTTTCAATGTCGCCTGCATCTTCAAGGTTGGTCAGCAGAATAATAGGAATATTGCGAGTTCTTTCATCAACCTTAACTTCAGCCAAAACTTCGAAGCCGTCTTTTTTAGGAAGTATGATATCTAGCATAATCAGATCTGGCTTTTCATTCTTGGCCAAATTAACAGCCATTTCTCCATCATCAGCCGTAACTACATTAAAGTTTTCTGCCAATAGGAATTCTCTCATTGCATTTTGCAGAGAATTCTCATCTTCCACAATTAATATTTTTTTCTTTTTCATAAATCTACACTACCGGCAATGAAAAATTAAAAACCGAACCCACGTCTTCACGAGACTGGAACCAGACTCTTCCGCCTGATTGCTCAACTATGCTTTTGGCAATGTAAAGCCCAAGGCCGGTACCTTCGGTTTGATATTTGACTATATTATCGCTTCTGAAAAACTTGCTGAAAATTTCTTTCTGCTGTGAATTAGGTATGCCCACTCCATTATCACGAATGCTAAAAACTACGAATCCGGAATTTTTTGAAAGAGAAATTTCTATCTTGCCTCTGGTTTTCGTATATTTTATTGAATTAGTGATGAGATTTTCAATCACTAATTTAATTTTTTCTTGATCGGACAAAGCCATCAGAATTTTATTCCTCTTTTTGACGATGATGTTCATCTTCTTAGCCCTGACTAAAGGCAATAAAACATCCACTACCTCGGAAACTGTCTCAGCCATATCCACCCTCTCTTTTCTTAAAATTAATTTTCCTTGATCAATCTTGGTCACATCCAATAAGTCATTCACCAAGCGTGTCATTCGAGTGGCTAGAATATTAATGGTATTTATGCTCTTACATTGCTTATCACTTAATCCTTTGTCCAACTTGGATAGAAGAAGTTCGGTTTCCCAACGAATCGCAGCCAACGGAGTGCGCAACTGATGGGAAGCTACGGAAACAAATTCCGACTTTAACTTATTCAATTTAGTGACTTCTTCTATTTGTTGAATAATGAGATTTCCGATAGAGAATATAATGGAAACTACCAGTCCCTCCGCTACTACAATCACTTCCGGCTCATTATATTGCCTTGAGACGATAAAAGTAGCTGTCATAGCAAAAATATTGGTAAGACCCACGATAATAAACAAGAAGCTGGGAGTTTTCCAAATGCTTACGCCCAAATTTTCTGCCTGTTTTTTTAAGTTGAGATCATTAATTATCTTCATTTTATTTTTATAATTTTATTTTCATTTTACATATAGATTATACCATAAAAATAAAGTTTGTAGTAAAATTTTTAAATAACTTACCAAAAAAACCCAAAGATCCATTTCT